>JAAXWV010000120.1:4121-4863 GCA_013334845.1 Candidatus Roizmanbacteria bacterium
TGATCGTGTAATCAGCATCGTCGGGAGTCTTGATCTTAAGTAAGCTGGTTGACAGATCAGTAACCGTACCCGAAATTGCTTTATTTTTCTTACTGGTCCCCTCTACTTTACTTGCCAGCTTATTTATGAGCGCCTTACTTGCACCGTCTAAATCAAGCTGTGCAGATTTGGTACTTACTTTAGCTGAAGAAGTAGCGGGAGCGGTAACAGCCGACACAGTGAGCGGAGTACTATTTAGTATTACCATCAAACCTGTATAGATAATAAGTTTCTTATTCATGATTCGTCAAGAGAGTAAACTCGTAATTCCCGCTCCAGAATTGCCGACTGGGCATCTTTTGGGTAAGCGGTTATGTTGATGACGTTCTCTCCGGAAGCAAGGGGAAAATCGATGCTAAAATCTTCCTTGTCGGTTCGCACGACCATGTTTTTTATTGGCGATTGGATGACAACAACAGCATTTTTGCTTGTCTTTCCCTTGATAGTAATGCTTTTTGTCGAGGTAATAGTGCCCGTTTCCGGCTGAACAATCTGTAAATTCTGAGGCAATGCAGTCTTACTAACAATAACGGTCGGGGTAACCTGTGCCGCTGAATTGAGGGGTTTATTTCCTTGGAACTGACCATCCCGCGTCTTGACAAGAAGCCCGATTGCCACTGCCACTCCGAAGATGATGCCGAGGCAAACTGCAATGACCGTTTCTTTTTTCATATATCAATTATAGATTAATTTCTTTAAATTG
>JAAXWV010000121.1 GCA_013334845.1 Candidatus Roizmanbacteria bacterium
GGCTGAAGCTGCGGCACTCTATTGCCGCAAAACCCTTGAGCTGCAACTTCCCACAGACAAAGGGGCCATTCTTGGTCCTGCTCCGGCTGGTATTGCAAAAATACGAAGCCGATACCGCTACCAGATAGTGGTTAAACTCTTCGACGGCAAACTCTCTCCACCCTTCATCAAACAGATGAGCGACGACATAACTGCCCGCTTCCGCTCCTCAGGGCTGACTTTCAGTATCGATGTCGATCCCCAGAACCTCATGTAGAAAAACGCTTATATCGCATTATATCCTGACATTGAGTAACATGGAATGGATTAGAATAAGGTGGAGGTTCTTATTGGTCACCATTTTTGCGAAATATCTCTTTCTTGGTTCCGTATGAATTTAAAGATCATATGGATTATCGATAATTTCAAAAAATATCTCTTTCTGGTGATCCTGAAATCCTATTCTGATATAATGGATGTTTTCAACTTTAAAAATATCAGCCCCTTTTTCTGCTGCCCTCAGAATGATGTGACCTTTATGATGGCCAAGCTCTTTTGAAAGGTCGCTCCATTTTCTGAACACTATATTGGTATACGAGTCCCCCTCTCGGAACGCTAAAACATCACTCTCCGAAAAATCAACGATCAGCTCCGGTGTTGCAAGCAGCGACATCTCCTTGCCGATCCAGATAGAAATGATTTCACAGTGAAATGGCAGAAAAACAGCATTTTTGACCACAAATCCTTTTTCTCCGTTCCTGATCGCATCAAGATAGCTTTTCATGAGGCTTGAGTGTTAATAATTTAATCGACTGACCTTAGTAGTAAAAAAACAGCACCCACAAAACAATAAATATTGGAAAAAGAATCGGCAGAGAATATTTGTAGATATACTCCAGAAAATCAGGAACCTCAACACCTGCCTGAGCGGCAATATTTTTAACCATGAAGTTCGGAGCGTTACCGATATAAGTCAGGGCTCCGAAAAAGACTGATGCTAAAGAGATTGCCATGAGATAAATGTCTGATGATACATCTCCCTGGACCGAAGATACCACTCCGCCAGCAAAGAGCTTTATATGTTCAGGAGTAGCTATATTGAGCCCGAACTTACCTAATGCACCGGCAAAAAAATTCAGATAGGTCGGGGCATTATCAAGCACCCCGGAAAGTGCTCCGGTCATCCAGTAAAACTTTGATACTGATAACTCCCCTGCATGAGTTGCAGCATACTCTGCAATGAGTTCAAGGGCAGGAATCATGGTAGCAAAGATACCGACAAAAAGAAAAGCAACTTCCCTTATCGGTTCAAAGTTGAATTCATTGCCCTTGAGAGCCTCATGATCTGCTGTTTTATATGCGGCAACAGCGACCCCGAACATAATCAGTTCACGGATGCCGAAAGGCAAATGAAAGAGTTGCTGAAGACTGGGAAACCCAATAATAACTGCCGGATCAAGAAAAACAGCCCCAATTATAACTGGGAGATAAAAAAAATTCCTGCTTCCTGTAATGCTCACCCTGCCTTTTGCTTTACCATTACTCAGCTTGCTGTTTCCGGCTCTCGCATCAAAAATAATGAATATCAAAAGAAGAGCAGCTACCGTCATGATCCACAGCATCCATACTTTAGACAAAACCCAAAAAAAAGGCACCCCTTTTAAGAAACCAAGAAACAATGGAGGATCACCAACCGGAGTAAGCGCACCACCGATATTGCTGATAATAAAAATAAAAAAAACGATATGAAATGCTTTCAACCGACCTTCATTGATTCGCATATATGGCCGTATGAGAAGCATAGAGGCCCCCGTCGTACCGATCAAATTCGAAACTACAGCTCCAAAAAAAAGTATAACTGCGTTAATCAGAGGCGTTCCTTTTCGCTCAATCCTGATCAATATTCCCCCGGAAACAACAAACAGTGCCGAGATCAAGGCAATAAATGAGAGGTATTCTTCAAGGGTATGTTCCAGCACATGCAGTCCGTGCTCCATCAGAAAACCGTAGTAACACGCAACTGAAATACCAAGCCCAACCGATACCTTTGAATAGTGCTTTTCCCAGAAACGATGGAATAAGAGTGGGCCTGTGGCAATCATTATCAAAAGTGTAACAAATGGAATAATGAGCCATACAGGGAGGTGCTGAGCTGATGAATCTTCTGCAAGCAATCGAGCGATGGGTATCACCTCAACAGTATTGGCTGCAAATAAAGGGGAATTCAGACTGTAAAAAAAAACGAACATAAGCATAAAAAGGAATACGCTTACATGTTGTGTTTTTATTCTCAATACTGTTGCTCCTTGCCTGCGGAATGTACGAGTGATAAGAATCTTGATCATTTTATTACCATAATTTTCATAAGCAAACCGATTGAGAATACATTTTTTCATAGAGTATTCTTTTTAAACAAAATGGTTAATCATTAACTCTCTCACTCTGATAATTTTATTTCTTATATATTATTTTATTCAGCAAGATAGATTGTATGATGCCGAGTCATGTTTTATGGCTCTCATACTGATCGGAACCATAGAGATTGAGCTGTTTGCGATAATAGGCAAAGGCCTCTTCCTGGCGGACGATGCCCAGCAATGTGCCACTCGTGGCATCAAGAACCGGCAGCAGATCATAATCGGAGATCTCAAAAAGCTTGAGAACCTCATCAAGTTTTGATGTTTCATAGAGTACCGGCACATCTTTTTTGACAATGTCTTCAGCAATCAATCCTACAAGGAAATCTTCCTTGAGAAGAATTCTCATCTCATTGAGACTGATAATTCCTGAAAACAGGCCTTGGTCATCAGTGACAAGAAAACATGACTCAGGGGTATTAAAAAAAACATCGATCATATTTGTGGCGCTTTCTGAATCGCTGAATTGCACATAATCTGTTTTCATGACCTCGGAAATATTGATATGCTCAGCAACCGAGAGGGCAATACCGAAACCGACCCTGATGCCTTCCTTTTCAAGAACATAGCTTTCCATGGTGTGACGGTAGACAAGCCGCGCGATCAGAGATGAGGTTACAGCAGCAAACATGATGGGGAGCACAATCTCGTACTGGCCGGTTATTTCAAAAAGAATAAGAATAACAGTCAGCGGAGCTCTCATGATGCCTGCCGTCAATGCCCCCATACCGACCAAGGCATAAGCCCCTGAAGTAGCTGTTATTGCGGGAAAGAACTTATGGACAAGCGTACCGAACATACCGCCAAGCATGGCCCCCATTTTCATGGCTGGTGCAAACATACCCCCCGATCCTCCAGAGCCAATAGAGAGACCGGCTACAACCGGTTTGAGAAAAAAAATTCCAAGCATGTTGCTCCAGCTTTCATTACCATTAACCGCATGATTAATGGCCTCATAGGAAAATCCATACAGTCCAGATAGCCACATACAGATCATGCCACTCATGAGTCCACCGATTGCCGGCATAGCCCAGACTGGAATTTTCCATCGTTTTTCGATTCTCTCGAACCACTCTTCAATGGTATAGTAAATTTTTATGAACATGACTGCAGAGAAGCCGGCAAGAATGCCAAGCAGACAATAGAAAAGCAGTTCCGTATTCGAAACAAGTGAATATTCATGAACCTGAAAAGTCGGAGAGTTACCAAGAAAGCTTCTTGAAAGGACTGTCCCGATAACCGCTGCAATGACAATGGGACTGAAGGTTTTTACACTGAAATCTCCGAGCAATACTTCGATGGCAAACATTACGCCGCCAATCGGAGCATTGAAAACGGCTGCGAGACCTGCTGCAGCACCGCAACCGAGAAGCGTACGGGTTTTATTGGGCGAAAATCGCAGAAACTGTGCAACCGTAGAACCTATTGCTGCACCAACCTGGACAATCGGCGCTTCACGTCCTCCTCCTCCTCCCGTGCCAATACTCAATACAGAAGTAATACTTTTGTGAATCCAGAGCTTCCGGTTAATAACGCCATCATTTTGAGCAATTGCCTTGATCACGGATGCCAGTCCATGTCCTGGACGCGCCTTTACTACAAAAGCGTTGTAGAGTCCGACAATCAGGCCCCCTGCTGCAGGTATGAAGGGAAGAATGAGCAGCCAGTACTTGTCGATATACGAAGCTTTGCCAAACGTACGCAGACCGGTAAAGCTCATGCCACTGATCGTCATGATGGCATCGTGAAACACCACAGCAACATATCCAGTCAGAAGACCAACGCAAACTGCGACAAAAAGAAAGGGAATATCCTGGTTAAGATTGAGCTGAACAAGAAGAGAATCAAGCGTAAGCCGAAAAAACTGCTGGGAATTTCCCTTGAAATAGCGGCTTCTCCTGAAAATACTGTAGAAAAAAGCCAATACCTTCCTGCTGAGGCTCCCTTTTATGCGCGGTGATAGTTTCATGGGGTAAATGTGCTAAAAAACGACTCAAAAATAAAATACAAACCAGAAGTGGTGTATTGGCCCTGTTCTTGCCTGAGCATCCATTTCAAAATCAATATCACTCCACCGTAAGCAACCGAATAAATGGGGCCATCCTTTATCAGCACAAAAAATCTAAAAATTCTGAAGAAAATTTACATATATGTATTTTTTAATTAACTTTTTTCTGTTATAATTGATTATGACCTTAATAATTAACATGCATAAGTGGTATACCTAAAAAAGGAGGCAACACCCTGACAAAATCCAACACTATCCATGACAACAAAAAAAACCGGTGACGCTCGAATAAAATGGTCCCGATTGAGCAATATGGCGATCAATCAAAAAAACAGTTGCGGCACTGATTTCAGCCAAGAAAATTAACCATCAACATCATGAAAAAAATCGAAGCCATCATACGATCGTCAAGGTATGAAGAAATCAAG
>JAAXWV010000391.1 GCA_013334845.1 Candidatus Roizmanbacteria bacterium
ATTTACATAAATAATCAGCAATTTCTATTCATACTCATGAGCCAAATACACCTTCGAACCTTGAGCATAATCCATGATTGAATACGACAAATTTCAGAAAGCGCTTAAGCATCTTGAGCTGCAATATGAGAATTATAAGACTATAGGTACAGAACTACCTGAATTGATGCAGGAAGCTGTTGCCGAGTCAGTCATCCAGCGGTTTGAAACTTGCTATGATTGCATGTGGAAGGTGCTGAAGCGGTACCTGCAGGAAGAACTTGGCATTCCTGAAGTGCCTAACAGTCCCAAGCCGATTTTCCGCATGGCTAATGAAAACAATCTTTTTGCTTCAAGTTTGGAGCAATGGCTGAGCTATGCTGACGCTCGAATTGATACGTCGCACGATTATAGCGGTGAAAAAGCGGAGGATGCATTGTTACTCATGGCTGACTTTATTGACGATGCTATTGGACTGTACCAAACCATGAGCGGGAACACATGGGAGTGACAGAATCCATCGACATCACAGCCAAGCAACGTAAGATGATTCTGGCACTGTTAAAAAAGTACCTGCCCGACACAGATGTTTGGGTGTATGGATCTCGTACAAAATGGACCGCTCGTGCTCAATCCGATCTGGATATGGTGGTGTTTACTACGCCAGAACAAAAGTTACAGGTTTCAAGCTTGAAGGAGGCTTTTGAGGAAAGCGATCTTCCTTTCAGAGTTGATCTTTTTATCTGGAATGAAGTGCCGGAACAGTTTCGCGAGAATATTGAGTTCGAACATGTGGTATTGCAAGAAAAAGTTGAAAAAGCCAATGTTAATGGCTGGAGTAGAGAGAAAGTTGGCAATGTTGCATTTACGAACACGGATACATATTCGCTTAAAGAAGATTGGGCATATGTGAACTATCTTGATACGGGAAATATTACGGATGGCTGTATCGCTTCCATTCAGAGGATTGATAGTGGTGAAAAACTGCCAGTTCGGGCGCGAAGGAAAATTCAGAAAGGTGATATTGTTTATTCGACAGTTCGACCTGTTCAGAGGCATTATGGGTTGATCTCGTCTCCTGTAAATAATATGCTGGTATCAACAGGCTTTGTTGTGATTCGCGGCAACAGCAAAAAGTGCAATACTAAGTTTTTATATTATTTTTTAACACAAAAAAGCGTTGTTGAAAAGTTACAAACTATTGCCGAGAATAGCACTTCCGCATACCCTTCGATTCGTCCATCGGATATTGAATCTTTAGATATTACTCTCCCAAGTCTACCCGAGCAGCGTGCGATTGCCCATATCCTAGGCTCACTTGATGACAAGATCGAACTCAACCGGCGAATGAATGAAACTCTTGAAGCGATGGCTCATACACTCTTCAAGAGCTGGTTTATAGACTTTGATCCGGTGATTGACAACGCCCTTGCCGCAGGTAACACCATTCCTGAAGAGCTTCAGCTCCGCGCTGCAATGCGTGAATCTCTCGGTGATTCCAGAAAACCTTTGCCGGAAGATGTTCGTGTTTTGTTTCCTGATGAGTTTACATTCACTGATGGGATGGGGTGGATTCCGAAGGGTTGGGATATAAAATCT
>JAAXWV010000003.1 GCA_013334845.1 Candidatus Roizmanbacteria bacterium
AGTAACTGTAAATTCACCGGCCGCTCAGGCCGGCTTGCAAAAAGGCGACATGCTGACGTCGATCAATAATACACCGATCAACAGCGCCGCCGACCTTCGCAACCGTATCGCCCTGTCCGTCCCAAAAACGCAGGTCATCCTTGAATATTATAGAAACGGGATAAAAACCACTAAGTCAGTCACTTTGGGAACACTCTAAGAAGTGTGTAACCACCGGCGATGCCGGTGGTTACTGAGGGAAACTATTCATTGTAAAAAACACAAATAAGGCTGATATCACAAAAAAATTTACCAACCGAATCAGCCTGAGCCGGCAATACTGCTATTTCGCCTGTACCGAGACCAGTTCAACTTCAAAAATCAGCGTAGCATTCGGGCCAATGGGGCCACCAACGGTTCCGGTTTCACCGTAGGCGATGCTCGATGGAATGAAAAGCTGCCATTTGCTCCCTTCCTTCATCAATTGCAGTGCCTCCGTCCATCCCTTGATGACACTATTTAAGGCGAAGGTTGCCGCCTGGCCGCGTTTCAAAGAGCTGTCGAATTCAGTGCCATCAATAAATTTTCCTGTGTATTGAACGGTAACGGTATCGGTTGCACTCGGCGATTTGCCCTTGCCCTCAGCTATTACTTTATATTGAAGCCCACTGGGGAGGGTCTTTACTCCCTCTTTTTTCATGTTCTCTGCAAGAAAGGCTTCGCCGTCGGTTTTATTTTTTTCACCCTGGGCTTTCATCTTCTCCTGACGTTTTCCCTGCATTTCCTTTTGCAGTTCAGTCAGAATAGTCCCGGCTTCCTGATCGGTAAGGTCGGTCTTTTGGCTGGTGAGAACATCCTTGATCCCTTTAACAAGTGCGTCCGGGTTGACATCAACGCCATTTTTCTTGAGGCTGTTACCCATATCCATACCGATTGCGTAGCTCGCCTTGTCCTGAGGGGTCTTTAATCCCGAGGTTTCTGCAGCAAGCGCCGTGCTTGCCACCAGCATTATGCCAAAGACAACTGCCGTTCCTCTAATTTTCATGCTTTCTCCTTGTGAATTTTTAAAGTTAAACATTCATTTTTCCATTATTTCGATGCGAAGTTCGCTGCAATGGGGTGATGAGGGGCTGTTCGGATTTTCCTGCTCGCCAAAGTTTACGAGCATTCTGCATACGCAACCATACATCAGGAGACGTCCCAAGCCATTAGTGGTAATCATGGTCATCAACCAAATCAACATTCTCGCCGGCAAATCGAAAGATGATACGTCAATTGCCATCAACCGAAACGGAACGAAAACCTTTATGATATCCAGTTGAAGCAAGATTTCTATTTCAACTCAAGCAACACCTTCACCTCATACGGCGCAAAGCGTGCCAGAATATTGCCATCGGCAACCATATACGGCTGCTCGGTGTAATAGTCCCGCCACTGAGTTTGTCGCTCGGCTGGGATCTCTATTTCCGCCTCGGTAAAGGTAGCGATGGTATTGACACAAACCAGCATCTGGGTGGTGTACTGCTCTTTCCCGGTACAATGGACAGCAGGGTTTCCCCGGGGATCAAACCGGTTTGGCGAGATCATCCGCAGGACTACCGGTTTTTTATCGTTATGAACCTGCAGCCAGGATTTCATGCTGTTAAGCTGTCTGACAAGACGTGAGAGATCGTCTTTCCCCGTTTCGGTCGAGGTGATGCTCGGATAGGTAAAAAAATAGATACCCCGGCTGCCATGCACTACCGAAAGGAAGGCCAGGCAACTCATTTCCTCGTGGGTTGGCAGCCTTGGCCAGCCTCCCTCCGCATGCTTTTCATCTCCAAAAGCCTGAATAACCGATTGCAGGCGGTCCCGCCCGACATGCCGGGCAGCTTCATCCATCGATTCCGATAACCAGGCCATCGGCATGTGTGGTACCGGGTACTGGTCCAACATAAAGTAATCGGCGGCCTTTTCATAGAAAGGGATCGCCTGCGGGCGAACTACCGCCATATTCGTTATGGCGTCTGGAAAATGCTGCTTGATAATTCTCTGGATGTCCTCGGCAATTTCCTCCGGAAACGAGTGAATTTCCGGCTCATCGTTGACGTAGTAAGAAAAGCGTCCTTTCTGCAACAGTGGTTTCAGTTTCGCAAACGCCTGAAGGAGCGTTTCCGGATCGTGAGGTACGGCGATCGTGCAGTGCATGTTGAGGGAAAAGCATGTCTCAATGTTCTCCTTGGTCATGCCGATTACTGCGGTATTTAAGCCGAGTGCCTGAATTTCATGAAGGTTTTTTGAGCTTGCACCATATATCCCGATCGGGAAAAAATCGGGTTCCGCAGCAACCGGAGTCAAGCGCTCCCCCGACTCTCTCGCCACCAGTTCCGGCGATCGCATCCAAAAAACATTGCCGGGTGAGTTATTGCGAAACTGCAATTGTTTCTCGTCCTCGCGATACTCCTTCGGGCAGGTGACAACCGCTTTCAATTTTTGAAATTTTCCGACCATGCGGTGGGTATTCAAGCGATACTCCTGTCCCCATAAGGATATCTCAGGATATGCCTGAGCATCAAGACGATCCTCGCGAAGGAAATCGGCGGAAAAAAGATACGATGCACCCGGCAGACAATCGGGCAAACCGGTACTCCATACCGCCTGCCGATCATGGCCGGCAGTAAGGCCAATCACATTGCCCTGATCCCGTGCCTCATACAAGAATTTGCTGTCCTGCACACTTTTGGCCGGAGCAGGTTGCCATTTATCCGGCAGTTCAGATGTATTCTCGCCACTGTCTTTAACTGCCCCGTCAACATTTTTCAGCAATAGTGGATTTTGCAGCAAATTCGCCGACACTTGATATTTCGCCAGCAAAGGCCAGTGTTCGTCATGCATATCACTGAATTTATAAACCAACAAACCTTGGGCTGCAGGTCGTGACACGACCTGCATAATCTGATCGAACTCTTTGCCTCCAACCTTCTCGGCCTGAATTATCGGCCAAACAGGCCTTCCGGTCATTTCAGCAAAGTAATCGGTTATTCCCCCAATCCACTCAACAGGTCGTTCGACCATTTGGTGGTATACCATGGGGGAAAAAACATCGATGGAGGGGGCCAACAGTTGAGCATCCTGCCCCAGATAAAAAGAAAGTGCTCCGTTATAGTCGGCTTTTCGCCAGGGTACGAGAAAGGCCCCGAGAAGAATCTGGCGATCTCCTGAAGATTGCCTTATTCGCTGCTTTACCTCCCTGGCAAAAAAGGCAATTTGTTCCTTTTTCCATTTCATCCATGGCAAAAAGGCATTTGCCTGTATCCAGTTGGCCTTTTCGGCAACGGTCTTTGCCTCATCGCCAACACGAATCCCTGAATCGACCTGAAACTTGGTGAGGCAGCGAGGACAATAGCAGGTATCGGGTATATCCGGCTTCCTTTTTTCCCAAAGACCAGGATAGCGGATAAAATCAAGCCATATGCCGTCTATTCCTGAATAACCACGAAGTTTTTCCAGCCAGGAGGATACAATATCGAGCCGACTCCGCCGCCACCCTTCGTGGGTCGGACAGATCCCGCCCAGGGTCGAATCTAAATATTCACCATCGGCCTTCACCGGCCTGGCATCGGGAAATTTTTTCCATCCTTCACTGCCGCCAAAAGCATTGAGTGTAAGATACACCTTTCGCCCAACAGCAGTCTGCGCCGCAATGAGTTCTGGCTGGGGAGGTACAAAAACCGCATCGATAGCGTAGGTCGAAAAGACCGGGGAATTCGTATCCACACCATATATCCCAAGGTTTTTCGACAGAGCTGCTTGCGAAAAAAACAGCAGCATCGGTAAGAGCCACAAAACGATTTCAGGTAGTTTTCGAACATACGACATTGACAGTCCCCTGATGAAAATGTGTTGATAGTGATGGATATGTGCCACTATTCAGTTTACTCTAAATGTCCTGTGACCTCCAAGCGGCAATGCATAGTCGCCAGGGGAATCCAAAATGCACACGCTGCAATACTATAATTATTACTGACTTGACATAGTCATATCAGGATCTTAGAATGGCACACCAGTTGAGCGACATGTTTTTTCGTTAAGGCCGCCTCATAAACGATTTGCAACAACAAGGGGTAGATGTGATAGTAAAGATGATCATCAGAACCTGCCAATGTGGTGTTTGGGCCTTTTTTTTTCTCACCTTTTATGTATTTGACAGTGCCCCCCTTCAAGCAGCAAACATTGTTCTCTCAACAAACACGACACCAAACTCGGAAGTTCTAACACTGCAAATCGATAAGGTTGAAAAACTGGCAGGGATGAAATTGACACTCGACTATCCGGCTAGATTCCTGGAATATAAATCTGCACAAAAAGCCTCTGCATTCAATGCATTTATGCAGGTAGTCAATGACAAAAAACCTGGCCGATTGATCTTGGTAATGGCCAGCGCCACAGGTGTTTCCGGGGAAAATTTAAAAATCTTCGAGTTGACCTTCTCTAAATCGGCAAAAGACCTGCCATCTTCTTTACAAATAGCACCGGTCGAATGCCAACTCATGAGTGAATCTTTGCAGGAAATACCCTGTAAAGCCTCTCCTTTATCAGTATCAACTGCCCAGTAAAAGTCCCCCACCATCGTCTTCCATATCCATGAAGCAGATGCACCTCAGTGCTCTCTTGTAAACTTCACTGCAGCTAGCTGATGTGTCGACCAACGATCATCAGCGCAATCACGAAAACGACAGCTTGAACACTTTGCGTTGGTATGCATTCTTGATCCAAGATTCAAATGGGAATGAATCTTGCTATCATTGTTATAGTCTCCCTTTGTTGTGTACAAAAATTACAGCACTAATCAACAAACAAGACTGACAGAATTGTCGCATTATTAAGCTGTTATTATTCAACAGCATAATGTTTTGCCCACTTTTCTTGTCGATACATGACTTTTAGTCCGGCAGGTCCTTAAGCACAAATGTACCACAGTGTAACACAAATTTGCATTCGCGATTACAATCATGAAACAAGAGGTATGAAATATGAGCGGCACTCGATCCCTGATCCGGATTTTTACTGCTGTATTTTTTTTACTGCCAATTTTAGCAAAAACATCTATAGCCGCCGTCATCCCTGCCCACCAAAGCATTGTCGCCTGGCTGGGCTCGGCGACATGCTTGCAATGTCATGAAACCGAGGCTCAACAAGTATTTCATTCAGCACACTACCAATGGCTCGGTGAAACACCTTACATGACAACCGGACCTTATATTCAGGGAAAACTCGATATCGGCGTAAACAGCTACTGCATAAATACAACCGGCAACTGGGCAGGATGTGGGGCATGTCATGTCGGCCTGGGAGTTCGTCCTGAACCAGTCGTCAGCCAGGCTCAGCTTGAAAACATCGATTGTCTCATCTGCCACCAGGATGACTATAAACGTAAAAAAGTTAACGGAACGTTCGTTCCTGATACTGGACTGATGACCATCTCTATCGTTCAGGCAGCTCAAACAGTGCACCGACCCACAAGAAAATCCTGTCTGCAGTGTCACGCTAAAGGTGGCGGCGGTGACAATTACAAGAGAGGAGATATGGCCATTGCTCATGGCGTCACTGCTGATAGAAACTTTGACGTCCACATGGCGACCACCGGAGCCAACCTGGCGTGCCAGGCTTGCCACACGACAGAAGAACACCACATTGCCGGTAGGGGATCTGATCTCCGTCAGACCGATCTTGATGTGGATATGACCTGCACAAGATGCCATACCAACAAGGCATCAACAACCGGACACGCAAATCTGACTATCAACAGACACGTGGCGCGTGTAGCCTGTCAAACCTGCCATATTGCCACCTATGCCCGCAATGCCACAGACACTACCGCCACTGAAATGACCGAAACGCATCGAGACTGGCGTCAGCCGCATGTAACCGCGAGCGGTGCCATTCATCCTACTCCGACAATGGCCGGTAATCTCACCCCTCGCTATGCCTGGTGGAATGGCACAAGTTCCAACCATTTGTTGTTCGATGATGCTGTCTACGATCCACAAACAGGCCGTATCCCGACATCTCGCCCAATAGGCGATATTAATGAATTTCCGTCAAAATTATATCCCTTTAAATATAAGACTGCGACCCAACCCCTGGCAACCGAGTTAAACCAACTGATAGCCCTTGATACCAGTGTGTATTTCTTAAACGGCAATGTTCAAAGTTCCATAGAGTCTGGACTGGCAAATATGGGGTATCTGCCAAATGAACCCTACAGTTGGGTGGAAACCGACACCATGCAATTGTTGACCCATGAAATTGCCCCAGCCTCTGCCGCCTTAGCCTGTACCTCCTGCCATAATAACACCAGCAGGATGGATCTCACCGGGGCACTCGGCTATCAGCTAAAAGGTCTCCGATCGAGTGTCTGTATTCAATGCCACGAAATGAAGAGTTACGAAGAAAACACGGAGTACCTGAAGGTTCATGACAAGCATGTCAGCAGCAAAAAATATGACTGCAGTTGGTGTCATGATTTCAGCAGACCGGAACGCGGCCTAACGCTGACCCCAATTTTAACCAAACTGACTGATGTGATAAATATTTTGAAAATCATGGTAGGGCAGACTCCGGCGACATCCACTTCAGTCATCCTGGACAAAAACGGTGATGGAAAAATCGGCTTGGCAGAGGCCATAGGCTCCTTGCGAGACGCAGCCAATTTATAAGCCTGATAAAGATAACGGGAACTCGGCAACCTACTTACTGTTTCCTCCACGCAGTTTAGTGTAAGCATGTCATTTCTAATACTTACATGTATCAATGGAGCTGGAATATTCCAACCATCATCATTCAGATGGATTTGTTACGAACAAAAATATTGTGGAAATCACCAGAAACATGAATGATGTTACTTTTCAATTTTACTGTAGAAAATGGTGATTTTTTCACCGCAGTGATTTTGCGCAGTCACTATGCTTATAGATTGCGGAGGCAACATATAATAAAATGAAGCAACGATGAAAATCTTCAACATGTTAATCATATCAACTCTTGAACTACCACGGTCGATATGCTACAATAGCAAGTTAGCTACACTGAGAGACCTTTGGCCCTTAGAGAACAAAAAATGGTAAAGATTAAACGATCACAAGCCGTTGTTACCGTGATTATGGCATTTTATGCTTTGTCTTTATTTATGTTCTCAAGTCCTCCAACAAACAATGAGTGCGATCTATACCGGGTTATCCAACAAATGCAGAAGCTTAATCAAACTTCTGCTTCAAATTCCGTAAATTTCCAGCATGCTTTATGCGAAGTAATAAAAACCGTGAGAGCATCAGCAGGTCTTACTGCAATTATTGTTGAAAAATCTGAAAAAAATACAACCAATCAAAGTTCAATTTTGATATTATCTCTTAAATTTCCGCACATTCTACCTGCATCCACCGTTCCTCCTGTTTTAAGCTTGGGTGGTAACAACATTTTATCAAAAGAAGATCAAAACTACACTTCATTTGACTTTCCACCAGAAAAGCCTCCCCCAAACTGCATGAACAGTTAATTCGACAACACTGGCCTGTGCCAAACCTAACGAGGATAGTCTCACGCAGGAGTTGCAACAGGTTAAACTATTCTTTCTATAATTAAATTTTAACTATACAAGGATATAAATATGCACAAAGGAATAGGTAAAATCTGTTTTACCGTTCTCAGTGTCATCTTCCTATGTTCGACAATGACAGAAGCTGCCGACAAGATATTATCTCTTGTTTCAGGGTCTGGAGCTAGCACAATCGAGGCCACCGTTGGCGACCTTATTGCTGTAGAGGTACGAATAAATGATGCAACCATTGTTGCGGGAGCATCGTTTGCAATAACGTACGACACTACAAAATTATCATTGTCCAGTGTAGCGAGTACTTTTTTCAATACTTTTACAAATCAGAGTATTCCTACGCCAAATAATCAAGGATATGTCACTGTAGACTCAACAAACTACTATAGCCCAATCGTTAAGAATCCTTTCACAACAGGCACTATGCTTGCTGCCGCAAGGGTCAATAATGGAACAGGGGCAAATCAGACGCTTTTCACTCTTAATTTTCAATTTATTGGGAATTCAGGCACACTTCCCCTCACAATGCCGGTTACGATAAGTCAATCAATAATAAACAACACCAACGCCGGCTACAACAGTGCTGGGGAAGCAATTCCGTTTCTTGTTGGTATTATTGAAGGTACACCTGATACGTATAGATCGTATCCTACCCTTCCGGGACCAACCAATGTGGTGACTATCAACCCCTGCAACATAGTCGTTAATGCAGCTTTTGTTGACACCGACGGAGATGGAATTGACGATAACTGGGAAATGGCCAATGTTCCTGCAGGCACCGACCCTAGCATTGCTTTAAATGTGTTCTTTGCAACCGGTGATTATGACCGAGATGGGTATACCGATCTTCAAGAATATCTCAATAGTCTAGTCGGCGACGGTAAAGATCCACAAGGAATAGCATATGACCCTAAGGTCAAAAATGCACCTAATGGCATCGGATATACACCAATAGGCCGTAACACCTTGCCGGCTATAATGTTTTTACTTTTAGGACAGTAAGTATTCTCAAATCTCATTAGTTGTTTCTTTGTAACTTTTTGATGAATGCGCTAAAATCCTTGTGTTAAAGCCTATTATTGCTACGACCCTCTTTCTGATTTTAAAAGAATATATCGAGAAAATAACTCCAAGGAGAAAACCGCTCATGTTACAACAACGAAGCAGCGTGACATCGTATTTCAATATAGTGGCATTATCTTTCTTTCTATGGCTTGGTATATTTCAACCATGTTTCGCAAATAGCAAATCAACAAATCAAAAAGAGGTTGTCGATTGCTTTGAAAACAGAATAACCATCGAGCTTAAAGATCAGACCATTAAAGATATTGTCCAAAACATTCCACATCTAGATGGGTGGATAATTGAAATAGATAACACACTCACTCAAAAAAGAGTCTCAAAGAAACTATTCAATGTAACTCCGCAAGAGTTGATAAAACGTGTATTGTCTGATGTAAATAGTTTTATTATCTATGATAACTCAAATAGGAGGATTACTGTAAAAAGTCTGGATAATGCATCGTAAGGTATCATGACTCAACTACAATTAGGTCAAAAGGATAATGTTTGAATACCAAGCAATGCATTATTGAATTCTGTTCGCCAAAAAGAACAAGAGTACTTAAACTCAAATGCTGGCGATATGAATACGTTGCATCAAATGACTGGGTTAACAACATCTGGCGTTCAATTGATTCGCCAAAATGAAAAAGAATACTTGGATATTATTGGTGGTGAAATAAATTCAGTAAATCCCCTTACTGGTTTAGCTTCATATGACATCCAATTGATTCGCCAAGGTGAACAAAACAATAAAGATATGGTGGTTGATGCCCGACTGCCGAATCCGGTTACCAAATTGACAACAAACGATGTTCAGTCATTAAAAGCCAAAGAACGCATTTATCAGGAGAATGGTATTGGTAAAATCTTACCGACCACCCTTGTTGGGCTTACAATGAATGACATTCAATTAATTCGACAAGCAGAGTTAAAGTATTTGAATAGACCTCTTTAATCCTGCAGATTATGTTTTTGCAATCAGTAATAAAAACAGTTAGCCTCTTATAGAATCAATACAACTGTTTGTACTCTAGCAGCCAGTTGAACATTCTAGTAATAGGTAACAAAACCTCAATCTTTAGGAGAAGATATGAAACTCATAGCTAAAGTATTTACCGCATTTTTGTTTGTTGTTTGCATGAGCAATATTTCCATAGCAGAAGATGGCTATTGCACTGGTGGAGATATAAAATTCATGACAAGCGCAGCGCAGGTAGTTGATGGCAAGAAAGTGCCATTATACTTTATTCAAATTAAAAATAATCGGAGCGATTGCGGTAATTGGCCACTTAACAATGAAATGTGGTTTGCACTTGATACAGAAACTGGTAATTCGATGTATGCTACTGCATTAACGGCTTTTTCTATGGGAAAGACTGTGACAATTTCAACTGTCATCCCGAATAACTACGTCCATGCAAGTACTCTGACCCAGATGACTATTCAAAATTGAATCTGACCTAATCTTGTCTTTCGTCTCTAAAGCAACAAAATTTAGAGACGAAAGCAAGCCGTGAATCGATTATTGTGCAACACTCTCCATTTTTAACACCTTCACTACTGTCAATGCAATAATTTTCAAATCCAGAAAAAATGATCGATTGTTGAGATAATACTCATCATATTCGACCTTGATGGTTATCGGCAACTCGTCTCGACCGTTGATCTGAGACCAACCAGTCAATCCAGGCACTAGATAATGGATCCCTTTCTGGGTTCGCAACTTAATCAGATCGTCTTGGTTGAAAAGAGCAGGACGCGGACCAACGAGGCTCATTTCACCTTTCACGATGTTGAGTATTTGCGGTAATTCGTCGAGACTTGACTTTCGAAGAAATTTACCGATTGGGGTTCGCCACCGCTGGGGGTCCTCAAGAAGGTGCGTTGCTACCTCAGGCGTGTCTGTCCGCATGGTGCGAAACTTAGGCATCCTAAAAATAGCATTATTACATCCAACTCTGTCGGACCAGTACAAGATTGGCCCTTTTGAGGTAAACTTGACGGCCAGTGCAATAACCAACATTGGAAGGGAAAAGAATACTAATGCAACCGATGCACAGATGATATCAAAAAATCGCTTCATAAAGCTGCCATAAGACCGATTACGTTTTACCCCTTATTTGTATTATTTAAGGATCTTTTGACAGAGGTCGCTACGGATGTTTGAACAAGGTTCACTGAAGTTTAAATGGAATCTCTGCTTGTTTCCTCTGCCTATTGTAGAATTCGTTGGCTGTATCTCTCTTCCCTGCTTGCCAATCTCCACCAAACAACCGCGATTACCGCCGCTGCTAGTTCATTCAAACGGTGGCTCCGAGAATGGGTCATGAGGCATTGCTCTGCTTTTGAACCATTTCGCTGTCTCCCGTAATCCTTCATCCATTGTGAACGGAGGTAACCAGCCCAATTCTCTTCGTATCTTGGAACTATCCACTGTCAATGATCCATTTAGGCGATTTACTACACCACCCTTTCCAGTCAGCTTTCCGAAAAATTTCATGAGTGAAATAGGAAATGGAAATAGTAATGCAGAAACACCCAGAGCAGATGAAGTTCTGCGTATAAGATCAGGTGTCGATATATCCTCACCATCACTAATTAGATATATGTTGCCGGCCGCTGCCGGATGCCAAGCGCAGATTGTCAAAGCATCAACTAAATTTCCAACATATATCAGGCTACGCTTGTTGGATATGGTAGCTAGAGGGAGTGGGATACGTTTTGATACAATACGAAGAAGGGAAAAAATATTTCCAGGATTACAAGGTCCATAAGCAAGAGGAGCACGTACAATGACTACCTCCATTCCGGTCTCCTTTGAAATACTCTGAAGAGCAAGTTCTGCTTTATGTTTGGACAAAGAATAGGAGTTGTGGGGACGCGCAATATCTGCTTCTGTGTAAGACGTGTCACCAGAATTGTTGCCATGCACCCCAATAGTACTCATGAAAACAAATCGCTTGACTCCGGCTTGAGCTGCCTGCCGAGCCAATCTTTCTGTGCCATGCAGGTTTACCTTGCTGAACTCCTTCAATGGATCAGTTGAGGTTTCGCGTAATACATGAACACGAGCGGCTAAGTGTATCACAATGTTTTGATCTTGTAACACTGTCGAATAGTCGCTTGTCTCGGACAGCGGATCTACGACTGCTTTTTGAACCGTTTCTGGTAGTTTTCCTGCATCGTCGTCTGCCAACATGGAAAGAGTGAGCTTGATATTGTCTAGAGCAAGGCGCTTTACAAGAGCTGTTCCTACAAAACCGGTTCCACCGGTGATGAAAACATTGAATGGGCTACTCATGATCTAACTGTGTTCACCGAACATTCATCCTCAAGCATCATTTTTATAACGTCCTTCATTTTTGACATTGCCTGCCAACCCAGCTTTTTCATGGCTTTTTCAGGATTTCCACGACTTACCAAGATTTCTGAAGGTCGAAGAAGTGAAGGGTCTGCTACGACATAATCATGGAAATTTAAGTTTCGACAGGAGAATACTTCCGCAACAAACTCCTCCAGAGTATTTGTTTCTCCTGTAGCAATCACGAAATCATCAGGCGTATCTTGCTGTAGCATAAGCCACATAGCATAGACATACTCTTGAGCGCTTCCCCAATCGCGAGCGATAGATGTATTACCCAGATAGAGCTTTTCGGAATTACCGGCAGCTATACGACAAGCAGCCTTAACAATCTTCTTCGTTACAAATCTTTCCGGTCGCAATGGGGATTCGTGATTGAAAAGAATGCCAGTGCAGGTAAATATATTATATGCTTCACGATAGCTAGCAACCTGCCAAAAGGCAGCCGCTTTTGCAACAGCATAAGGACTACGGGGGCGAAATGGAGTCTCTTCATTAGCTGGATATCCGCCAGTGTCGCCGTAACTTTCACTTGACCCAGCACTATACATTCTTATGGCTCGTCCAGTAAATCGGATGGCTTCTAGTAGGTTAAGAGTGCCTATGCTAATACTTTCCATTGATTCTACCGGTTGTTCAAAGGAGAGAGCAACCGAACTTTGTCCAGATAAGTTGTAGATCTCGTCCGGCTGTACCTTGGTAAGAATCTGTAGGACACTTCTAAAATCGTTGAGTGCCATGGAGTGGAAAATGATTAAATCCTTAATATAGAGTCGCTGCAGATTAGAAAAAGAAGACATCTGAGCATCGCGAGACGATCCATGAACTTCATATCCTTTGTCAAGTAGCAGTTTTGCAAGGTAAGCACCATCCTGACCGGAAACTCCGCAAATCAAAGCTTTCTTTTTTGACATTGTAGCCTCCACAGCCGCAAAGAGTGTCGAAAAGAATCATGATAATGTCAATCTAATAGATCCCTAGTTCACAAAAAACAACTTTGAGGTTATCCAGGTTCGATCACAGGCAACCTGTTTAAGTTGTGATCATAATCCCGTTCGATAATTCCCATTTGTATTGAAGGGCATTTAATCTTCGTTTGGTGCATTCTGTGTACCAATAAAAACAGGAATAAAACACAAGGTACTTCTTGTATTAGATTTAACTTGAACGTTCATTTAAACAATCAGTTTGTTAATCTCTGCGCCAAAATTTGAGAGTAAATTTTTTCGACCTCACCTGTTGTATGTTCCCAACTATGATGATTCAGAACAAACTCTCGCGCACAAGTACCAATATTCAAGGCATATTTGTTTCTAGTCAAACATTCAATTATCTGCTGAACAAAATCATTAGCGCTTTCAGCCAACAATATCTCTATTTTGTCCTTCGCCTTTATATCTCCTAGACCAAGTGCATTTGTAATAACTGGCAGACCGCATGACATGGCTTCCAAAATTTTAAATTGCATCCCAGAACCTGACTGCATTGGTGCAATTGCAACGGATGCCCCTTTTATCATATCGGGCATTGATTCCACAAAACCTGTTACCGTTATTCCTGGATTATTCTCTAAGATTTTAATATCCGGCGGTGGTTTATTACCAGCAATTATGAAGGAAATGTTAGGGATCTTTTCCAAAATTCGGAAATAACAATTTTCTACAAACCACTTCACAGCATGAATATTAGGGCCATAAAACATATTACCGGAAAAAATAATTGTTGGGTTATCGACAGAAAATATTCTTGGTGCGAACTGTTCTGTATCAACACCCAAGGGAACAACGTTAACATTTTCGGACGATATACATTCTTTATCTTTTTTTGAAACTACAAGCACACGGTTAAAATGAAAGCACATATCTTCCTCAAAAATATGCAACCGGCGTAATTCTTCCTGCAAGAGCCATTTATGGGGTGCTCGTGCCATATCTACACGACGTCTAAAATTCAATTGCATCGAATCAATTAGATCTAGAACGATTGGAACAGAAAGATCTCTGCAAAAAGGAGCTATCCTCAACATAAAAGCATGAACCAGATCGAATCGGTTATTGGCGATTAAGTTATTCAGGCTTTTTTTGAAACCATCGGATTGATAATACAAAACCTGGAGTGGCAGCTTTGACACAGGCCCAATCAAAGCTAAATTTTTGAAAGATTTCCATTTGGGCAGTTTAAAAATATGAATTGATCGACAGAATTGTTTTAAAGGTTCAATTCCTTTCAAATCTTCGTCTTGTTCATATATAGATAAAAGTGTAATCTCATGTCTTCTGCTTAAAACACGCATTCTATGAAATGGCACTGACTGATCGCCTCTGAATGGTGGAAAGGGGAAGCGAGGTGTAATAAACAACAATTTCATTTAGCTAATCATCTCAAGCGATTGAAGTTCCATGTATATTCCAAGGGTTTCTGAAGCCATTTTTTTCCAAGAAAACTTTTTAACTTGATTGTATCCTCGTTCAATATAAATATTGCGTAGACTTTCGTCATTTAACATAAGAACTAATGCATTTTTAATTGCTTCATCGCTGTAAGGATCGATAAGCATAGCAGAATTCCCAACAATTTCAGGGATACTTGTTGTGTTTGATGTAATAACCGGAACTCCGCATGACATGGCTTCAAGCGGGGGAAGTCCGAAACCTTCATAAAGAGATGGATAAAGAAAGACCTTGGCAAAATTATAGATACACATTAATTCAATTTCAGGGACAAAATCTAAAAAAACAATATGTTTTTCTAAGCTTGATTTCTGTATCATACTGTATAATGGAGTGTCTCTCCAGTCTGGCAATCCGGAAATTACTAATTGTTCAGAAAGCATTTTATTTGACCTTAAATACAGGTAAACTCTGACAATTCTTTCAGTATTTTTGCGAAGATCTGTTGCACCAAGCGTAAATATGAAGTTATCAAGTATGTTGTATTTTTTCTTCAGTCTTTCAAAGGTTAACTCGTTTTTGCAATGTTTAAAAATTCCGTTTGCTGCCAGATAAGTGACCGCTACCTCATCAGAATGAAGTGTTTTAATATGATATAGAATATCTGTCTTAGAGAAATTAGAAATAGTAATCACTTTTGTTATGTTCCTTGCAGCTCTGGGCACAATAAACTTTCGATAAACTCTCCCGAACTTCTGATATGTGGAATATGATTGAGGCAGTACTGAATAATCCTTCAGATACATCACATCCATAATGGACAACACAAGTTTTGTCTTACGTGCTATTTTTATTGGAGCCGTGTTTCCAAGACAATGCAGAACATCTAGGTTGTCTCTTTTCGCTTGAAGTGGCAATAAAACCTGCTCCCAGACGATGTAATTAGCAGGTGACAGTTTTTTTATAAAGAAATTTTGTTGATTAGGAAGGACTTCTTCCAAATCATCCATATCGATGTATAATATATATTGATTTACCGAATCAATAATCGCAAGATTTCTAATTAAGTTCAAGGAATAATTACCGATACCTCTTCGGTTGCGTACTGCAAACCTTGCATCTACGCCTATTATCATAACTACCTCATTTAGACCAAATTATTTTTTCAAAAAGAACATCTCTTGATGCTCTTTTTTTATTGATGTTCACGAATGGTCTAACACTATTCAAAACCAACGATCCAACAAATATGAAAAACCATAGTCCAAAGCCATAATTTTTCTTCAGTGAATAGAACTTATTTTTGTAAATATTATACCAAGAAAAGTAACTATTAAAACTAGTTGAACAACCAACCTTATGAAAAACTATAGCGTCAGAACATAAACAGCTATAATTCATTTTTTTGGCTCTAATACAGTAATCTGTTTCTTCAAAATACATAAAAATATTCTGGTCAAAAAATCCAACCGTGTCTAATAGTTTTTTGTCCATCATGAAACTAGCACCTATAATTAAGTTTAGTTTTGAAGCCTTGGATTTTGTCTCAGTCACAACTCTGCCACTAAATTCTGAAAAATAACCTCCCCCATATGCCTGTATCATATTGGGCTCGAAGTAGAACTTAAGTATAGAACCTGTAATGCCGGAGTGACTTTGAGCTACATCTACCATCTGGGACAAAGATTGGGATGTAATTACAGTATCGTTGTTGAGCAACCATATATATTTGAAATTAGTCATCGATTTAATATAACGTAATACAATGTTATTACCTTCACCAAACCCTAGATTAGTTTCACTTTTGATCAATATTAACGGGTAGGTTGAGCCATCACACTGTGTCTTCAAAATTTTATTTTCATTTCTAGTAGTTACCGTCTCATTGTCTTTCAAGTTATACACAATGTATAGTAACTTCTTTGCAATTGGAGGATGGGAATATTGTCTCATTACACTGTTAGGAGGACACCAGACACACAATTCACCATTCGCCCACGCCGAAATATATTCTAATGATGAATCTGTTGAGCCATTATCAACTACGAAAACCTGAAATTTTTTATATTTACTAAGATAAATACTTTCCAGACATTCTATAGTATCTTGCCAACCATTCCAATTCACCAAAACAATTGCGATCATTTTAATGGATACCGATAATTAAAGCTTTTTGCGTTGGCTGATTGACTGGCCAACCATCATGACGCCAATCAAAATTGGCGCCGATAAAAAAAGCGTGTTGTAGACATCCCCCATGAACAGAATCATGTCGTAAGTCATTGTCGAAACAAGGAAACATCCAAACGAAAATGAAACCACACGTAAGAAAGACGGGAACCGGTTAAGCGTTAGTGGGTAGTATCTAAAAACTGAAAATATTATTCCCAACATACCACAATAAAAAATCCCGCCTAGCCATCCATAGAATATAATTCCTTCCACATACATGGATGGATTTGGACCAAATGTATCATCTCCAACCATCGAAACCGCTAGAATTTTTCCAACTGTCGGTTCATATGAGATCAAACGAAGAGGAGCTAAGAGTGGTAACACTAGGTATTGATTGAAGTAATCAAAAGCAGTTAGATGGTTAAGATCAGAAAAGTTGATAGAAAAATAATGGTAAGCACCAATTCCAGTAAAGAATATTCGCTGTAGAATTTGCGACGTTGCAAATTCCGAGGGGCTCATGGAAGCACTTACTAGGGTGCCACGCGTATAAACGAGAGAGAATGTGACGATTAATATGCTTATTATGGTCAAAACAAAAAATATTGCAGAATGTTTAAATGGTTTTCTCGTCTCAAAGGAGATGAAACAGCTGACGTAATAGTAGCTAACATATATTGAGATAAGCGATGACTTTGCTCCCACTGAAAGCAACAAAATAAACGGGAGTGCGATGCCCAATGTTTTTGACACTCTGCCAATCCTTATTCGTTTCACCCGAACATAGAACCAGAGAGTTAAACTGAGGTAAGTAAACACATTTGTTAACCGAGCAATGGCACCTCCTCCACCCGTCTTTCCCAAAGCACGAGCCAACTCTGGATCACTGTCAAAAACGGGTATACCAGTGGCTATGTAATAGGAAAGAATAACAACAAGAATAAACGTGGAAGCATTTAATAACCATAACGTCCTGCGTGAGTTGACAGCCTCTGCATACCCAACAGGCAAAATAAGTGGAATAATATTACGAACTACACACCACTTGGAAAACCGAGCACCTGCAGCGAAAAAAAATTGGCACAAAACCAGATAGATAACGATCACAAAATCGTTCTGCATCAGCCTGTCATAAATCACCAAAGTCAGAGTGAGTGTCGTATTAATGATCACCATTATCCAGATTGGATCGACCAAACTGAACCTAAGCTTTCCCAATAGGATATAGTTCACAACTAATGTCAGGAAAAAGACAATAAAAAACACCTGAATGTCTAATTCATTGATAATTGGCACAGTATAGTCCTTATTTTTTCTCCCATCTTTTTAATGAGAGAAATAATTGGATGGAAAGGCATTATCAATATTAGAACAAGCGCTTTTATTGCAACAACTATCGATAGCTTGTAATTTTTCACATGCCACGAATCAACGCACCGTTGTTGATAAATTCGAATGTCTAAAATTTTACCTTTGTAATATCTTCTAACCGAAAATGTTTTTTTTCGTGTGGTCACACCGCTGCCGACTCTGTAATATACGAGTGGTTGATCAACGTAACAGATAGGTCCTAGCAATAAGCCACGAACTCCAAAAATTTGGTCCTCCGCCCACACGGTTGGACTTAATGGAGCAAATGAGTCGACGAGTATTCTCGTCCAAGCCTGTGTAGCACCTATAGCTAATGGATATGGCGAAAGGATTGCCTTCAGTTTGCTTCTTGAATTTATTCCTCCAGGACTATTTATTACACACAACAGTGTGCCATCTAATCCAATTTGTTGAGCTGAGGAGTAAAAATAATTTATCAGCTTCTTGTTGCCTAAGTATTTGCCGACAATTCTTGTGGTTCGTTCAGGTATCGAAATATCATCACCTGCGGCTATCACTATCAATTCACCACTGGCCAACTGGTTTATTTTATTGATATGCTCTGCAATTCCCAAATTTTCCAAGTTTTTCGAGCACACCACTTTGTGTGGGCCCTTATAGGCGTTTGTCATCCTCTCAATAATTTCGTATGTACGATCGGACGAACAATCATCTGAAATTAGAATTTCAAGAGGTGAGTAAGATTGTGAAAAGGCACCTTCAATCGCTTGCTGAATATGCTCTTCCTGGTTAAAACTAAGTAACGAAAATGTGACAACCGGCATCGAATTGTTCATTATCAGCTCTGGTTGAGTTGTGGAAGTACCACCTCGATAACTGATGTGCTTGATACCATTTTGCGCATCTCGCGCTTGACCAAGCACGCCATCACTCCCCAGTAGACACAATAGTTGATGGCGTATGCGATTGCAACACCAGATAGTCCATAACTATTGATCATTAATATCGAGAGAAAACAAAAAGATAGAGAGAAAGCAATCTCCGTTATGACAAATGACTTGACCATTGCCCGCCCCAGCATAATGTAACTGAGGATCCATGAACCTATCTTTATCACATCACCTATAAGCTGCCAAATAAAGAGGTCACGCATTGGCTCAAATTCATGTGAAAACATGTATTGGACAATGAAGTCTCGAAGAAGGTATATTGCGAAGGCACCAATGACGGCGACTGGCAATACCAATTTGTAAACTTTGAAAATCTCGCATTCCAACTCATGTGCCACCCTAATTTCAGCCAATCGCGGCAAGTAATAGACCGACAGTGTGGTCGTCACCAACATCAGATAAATCTCACTGATCTTCCATGATGCTTGCCAATAACCGGCGGCATTCAAGCCGAGAGACATAGCTAAATAATCACGGATAAACATATATGTTATAGGCGCCGCAAGAGTGGCTGCCAGTCCCATAAGTGCAAAACCTGACAACTCTCGCAATACAGAGCGTTGAGATTTCCCCCATAGAAATTTAGCCTTGAACCAAGAACTGCGCGATACGAGCGCTCCAGTAGCAAACAACAAGATAGCAGGGCTGACGACAATTGCAAGCAAAGCACCATAGAGCCCTAACTTATATGTAAACAAGGCGCCTATCGCTAAACTGAGCAAGCTGCCAATGATGTTTGCAGTGATGTATATGCCCAGCTCTTTTTTACCGTTGATAATCGAAAGCAAGAGGTTATTGATAGCAATCGCAGGAAGCGACAAACCCGCAAAAACAAATACACTTGACATATCTAATCGCTGCAGAATCAGGTTCGACAACCATGGCCCAGCGATCATTAGTGAAATGCTGGCAATAATAGTTGCTGCCAAAGTTAATCTGACGGCAGTTTGCCAAACGGCGTGCTGCCTAGCCTCATCGTAAAAATGTTCTGCTGTTTCTTTGGTAATACCTGAGGAAATAACACCACCTGAGAGGCTTACCGCAATGGCAAGTGTATTCTGCAACTGCCCGATGATCGCGTACCCCGTAGGTCCAACATACAATGCCAGGATTTTATTTAAAAGAATTGCAGTGCTTACTTTAACTGCTACGGCAATGCCGTTTAAAAGGCTGGTCTTGATCAAGCTCATTGTCTCAAAGCACGCACCACCGCAGCAACCTCTGCAGAGGTAAGTTGCGGTCCTATAGGCAAACTCAGCACCTCATTATGAATCTGCTCGGAGACTTTAAACGAGCCCACGATATATCCTAGATCAAAATATGCCTCCTGAAGATGAGGGGGGATTGGGTAATGAATAATAGTAGCAACTCCAGCCTCACTCAACTTTTTCTGAATTTGATCGCGTTGTGGATTACGCACTACAAATAGATGCCACACAGGATCTGCCCATTCTGGAACATAAGGCAAAGTCAATTCACTGCCCAAAAATGCTTTATAGTATTCAGAAGCAATCGCTTTGCGCCGTGAATTCCACTCGTCCAACTTTTTGAGTTTTTCACACAAAAAGGCAGCCTGCAGTTCATCCAATCGCGAGTTAAAACCTTTTATATCGTTGCAGTATTTATTCCGAGATCCATAGTTACATAGTACCCGAACCTTGTCTGCGAGTTCAGGATCATTGGTCGTAATTGCACCTCCATCGCCAGCCGCACCTAGGTTTTTACCTGGGTAGAAACTGAAACCTGCCGCGTCGCCAAGTGTGCCAACTCTCCGCCCTTTATAACGAGCGCCATGAGCTTGCGCCGCGTCTTCAATTACTTTTATTTTGTGCTTTTTAGCTATTTCATTGACCGCATCTACATCTGCTGGTTGCCCATATAAATGCACTACAATGATTGCTTTTGTACGATGAGTAATGGCTGATTCAATACGTTTGGAATCAATATTGTAAGTATGCTCGTCCGGTTCAACGGGGATCGGTGTCGCGCCAGCATGAGACACTGCCAACCACGTAGCAATAAAGGTATTTGAAGGGACTATGACTTCATCGCCTTGGCCAATCCCAAACGCCCGAATTATTAGGTGGAGGGCATCGAGTCCGTTGGCAACCCCTACGCAATAATTTGTTTCGCAGTACGATGCAAACTCTGATTCGAATACCTCAACTTCTTTACCTAAAATGTACCGTCCTGACTCCATGACACGGTGATAAGCGGCATCCAGTTCGTCTTTAAGTTCGAGATAAGGAGATTTTAAATCACAAAAAGGAACCTTCAATTTTTACCTCTTAGTGCTTTGATGAATGTTTCGTAATCACGAAAGTAATCTTCTTCATCATAAAGGTTTGATGCTAAGACCATACAGACCGATCCAGACGAAAAATTGTCTAGTTCACGCCAAATCATAGGACAGACATAGAGTCCGTAGTATGACCTATTGAGATGAAATCTGCACTTTTTATCTCCGTCATCCAATATAACATCAAAACTGCCGGACATGGCAATTATCAACTGGTGCAATGCCTTGTGCCCATGTCCGCCACGTTCAGATCCGCCCGGGACATCGTAGAGATAATAGACTCGATTGATATCGAAAGGAATATGTCTCCCTCTGCCTTCGATAAAGGT
>JAAXWV010000392.1 GCA_013334845.1 Candidatus Roizmanbacteria bacterium
CAGTGCATCACATGGTCGCGGTATTTACCCACTCTTTTAAACCATAAGACAAAATCAGCCGGATGTTTTTTCAGATTATCTGTTTCCACTTCATCTCGAGACCCCACGGTTTTTTCTTCGAAAGACTGATTAAACATCTTGCCATAGTCTTCAAATTTGGTGACATCAAAATACACTGCTTCCTCTGTATCGTAACCATAGCCATTGGCAATTATTTTCTCAATCAAAGCGATCTGCTCAGCGATATGATCCGTCGCCTTACACACTATCGTTGGAGGCAAAATATTTAGTTCCTTCATCACCATGTTGAAATACTCCGTGTACTCCTTCGCAACTTCCCAAACTGTTTTTCCGGAAGCAAGAGCTCCCTTCTCCATCTTGTCTTCACCCTCATCAGCATCCGATGTCAAATGCCCTACGTCGGTTACATTTTGGACATGATTTACTTTTAGCTCTTCCAGAACTTCCAAAGTTCTGCGCAAAACATCATCGGTTACATACTTTCGACCATGTCCAATATGGGTAAATCCATATACCGTGGGACCACAAGCATACATCCCAATCTCTCCTTTATGAATTGGCACAATCTCCTCTTGTTTCTTTGACAGACTATTAAATATTTTGAGCATAGGCTATTTTAACCTAAAAAATGCACCCCCGAAGGAGTGCAAAGTTTTTATTGCTTATGAATGTGAGGCCTAAGATTCAATGCTTCATCGACCCACTCAATGACACATGGCAAATAATCCAGCGCCAAATTAATAGTCTTGGCCTTTTCGTCACCGTCTTTGGATAACGCATGGTACAAACCAGCCACGTAAACCATACTATCTTCCATACCCGCTAAATACTCATCGATAAGTACGGTGTTCAGGTATGACCCTCCAACAAAGAAATCCTCTGCAACAAGAGTAACTTTGTCAGAACCAATCTGCGATAGGTTGTAATCCTTAACAAGGACGGCAAACGGTTCGTTATGAAAGTGCAGAAAGAAATCAACAATATCTGAACTGTAGTAGGTTCGACCAATCTCTTTCATCAAACGACTCTGAACCTTCAATCCGGTCAGCACACCACTTAAATATGCATTTCGAGAGCTCATTTCACTCAAGCGGTGTAAAACCCTGATGCGTAAATCGTATATGTCATGTACCATCACTTACCTCCAGTTTTCAAAGTGAGTTCTTAGCCATATTTTATCAAGAATTATTACCACTGTCAATAATATAGGCCTTACTCAGCCTCAGTTATCCTGTATACTCAGTCTCAAATGAAACGCTGGCTACCAAGCTCGTCATTGCGAGGCCGTAAGGCCGTGGCAATCCCCGCCGGTCGGAGATCGCCACAGTCATTTCATTCCTTCGCGATGACAATTATTACTGTTACTGCAATAGCACTGTTACTCACTATCTTTGTTTATCCTTCAAGTGTTAGATATATTAAAGACACTCTACCCGATAACAACGACACCCGTCTCATCGCCTACATCATTGGCCAGGTTCAAGAAAACGTGATAAATCGCCAACCTCTATTCTTTGGCCGTTTCTTTTTCCCGGATCAAAACACAC
>JAAXWV010000122.1 GCA_013334845.1 Candidatus Roizmanbacteria bacterium
TGGTTGTCCGTGAGTTGATCAAGATGTTGCCAAAAACATGCTTGGTATCATTCAATGTTCATTATGCATTTAAGGGCACCTCTAAAAACTCACTGCGCGTATAAAGTCATAAATAATAATATGATAGCATCGGTTCTAAGCGGCAATAATCTTATTTTATTGGTTTACAACTTATACTGATCCTGAACTGATGAAAAACACCAATCCTCCAGGCCTGTTCGACGATCAATATCTTCTTGAAAAGTTGACCAAGCTGAAAGATCCGCTGGTCAAGCTTAATGAGCATATAGACTGGAACATCTTTCGGCCAATTCTGGATGTGGTGTTCAATAAGCCTCAGAACAGCAGTAATACAGGCCGTCCCCCGTTCGACCGGGTATTGATGTTCAAAATTCTTGTCCTGCAGAGTCTGTACAGTCTTGCCGATGATGCGGTCGAATATCAGATCAATGACCGACTCAGCTTTAAACGATTTCTTGGTCTTAATTCCAGTGACCGAGTTCCGGACAGCAAGACCATCTGGCTGTTTCGTGAGACGCTGATCCGGGAAGAGGTAATCGAAGCCCTGTTCTACCGATTCAACGAAACTCTCGACCAGCAGCAAGTATTTGCTAAGATCGGCCAGATTGTTGACGCCAGTTTCGTCGAGGTTCCTCGGCAGCGAAACGACCGCGATGAGAATGACCAGATCAAAAAGGGCAAAACCCCTGAATCCTGGAAAGCTCAGCCCAACAAGCTTCGGCAGAAAGATTGTGATGCCCGGTGGACAAAGAAAAACAAGATGAACTTCTACGGGTTCAAGAACCATATCAAAGCCGATCTGGGTTCGAAACTCATCAGCACCTATGCGGTGACCAACGCCGCAGTTCATGATTCACAGGCTCTGGAAACTCTGATTGATTTGGACGATCGAGGTCAGAAACTCTACGGAGACTGCGCATACATCGGCCAGGACGAAAGCATCGAATGGTGCGGCATGAGGAGCGAAATCCATGAAAAAGGCACTGCAAAGCACAAACTGAGCGAGGCACAGAAAGCCTCAAATCGCCAGAAATCAAAAGTTCGCGCAAAAGTCGAGCATATCTTTGGCTTCATGACCAATACGATGAAGGCCATGTATATCAAGACCATCGGGCTGAGCCGAGCTGCCGCAAAAATCGGTTTGGCAAACCTGACCTACAACATGATGCGCTGCGTTCAACTTGGCCGAAAAATCAATGCTGTCATGGGATAACTACGCTCAGTTGGACAGATAGAAGGGCTTTTATTGCTCCAAATGTGTCAAAGAACACTTTTCAGGGCGTTGCTATAACCCTTACCGGGCTTGGCCGGTTTTCATGACTTTCAAAAAACACCCTTTTTAGAGGTACCCTATAGAAGGCCGTATCATGAATGCGTGATAAAAAAATGGATGTGAGGTTTGCAATATTTTGGAGTGTACAATGATAAGATATTATTCTAGACAAAGCAGCGTACCAAAGTTGATTGGCAAAAATAAGAGATATTTAGTAAATAATTGCATTGTGCCAATTTTGCTGTTACTGCTTGGATGTCAACAGCAGCAGGAGTTGGTTAGTAAACAATTATATTCAAAAAAATATACAACGGGTGAGGTTGTCATCGCTCCACAATTTGATGATGCCTTTCCCTTTCAAGATGGGTTGGCAGCTGTAAAATCAGGAAAGATGTGGGGGTACATCAATAAACAAGGTGCATTTGTGATTCAACCAAAATATTATTTAGCACACTCATTTCATGAAGGATTTGCTGCTGTTCAGATAGAAAAAGATGGGAAGTATGGTTATATAAATAAACATGGAGTATTTATAATACCACTTAAATATGATTATGTTGATTCATTCCGTGAGGGGTTTGCGCGTGTAAAATTAGGAGAAAAGTGGGGTGTGATTAATAATCATGGGCAGCTAGTGATTAAGAATGTTTTTGAGTTTATTGAGTCGTTTCATGAAGGATTGGCTGGTTATATAAATGGTGATGAATGGGGTTTTGTAAATAGTAATAGCTCAGTTGTAATCAAATCTCGGGTGCGCTATTTTGTTAGATTTCAAGAAGGATTAGCCGCTTTTTGGGATAAAGGTGCTGGGAAGTATGGTTTTATTGATAAAAATGGATTGATGGTTGTTGCACCAATATATTCGGGAGTTCAGTTGTTTCAATCCGGATTGGCTGCTGTTCAGCTGGAGCAATATGGAAAAATGGGATTTATCAATAGAGGCGGAATAATGGTTATTGCTCCAAAATTTGATGATGTGTTTCCGGTTTATGATGATCTGATTCCGGTAAGGTATGAAGGTAAATGGGGATATATAAATAAAGAAGGGGTAATGGTTATTGCTCCCAAATATGATGCAGCTTTTGAGTTTCAAAATGAACTAGCAGAAGTTCGAATAGGCGAAAAGTATGGATTGATTAATAGGTCAGGTGATATGGTCGTAAGTCCTTGTTTTGTGATGATAAAACATGATGAGTTTGGGGAAAGATTAGGATTTATAAGTGAAGGTCTGATTGCTGTCTTGATAGGTGATAAATGGGGATATGTGAGTGAGTAGCTGTTGGTGTCTATTTGTAGGCATATAATCACTTAGAATATTTATTTGATAAATAATTTGAGGAGGGGTTATGGGTATTAATTTTGAGCAGAAGTTTAAGGAGGCAAAGACAGGTGGATTGGTAAGCATATGGGCATATGGTGAAAAGCCGCCTGACAAAGGATGGGACGTCATCGACTCTATTTCTACTTCTGATGGCCTGACAGCATTTTGTTTTGTAAACAATCAAACCAAAGAGATCTGGTTCGGTTATGCTGGTACTGATTCGGGTATAGATTATTTACAGTATCCATCTATAGTGAAACTTGGTTTTTCTACTCAGGTTAGAGGATCAATTGAATTTACTGGCAATGTGCTCTATAAAATTCAAAATGATCAAAAATATATAGGATATACTATACATGGAGGCGCCGAATCATGGGGAGATGTTCCACTACAAGCTTGTGCTAAGATATTTGGATTTAGCGCGATTGGGATTGATGGCCCAGGGGCAGCTGCATATATGGGATCTGATTATTATAAAGTAGATAATAGTATTGGATTAGGTAGGTTGGGCGCAAGAGTTCCTGCTGACATGGGCAATTTTTCGTATACAGCTTTGATGGGTACGAACATTGGGACGATAGGTACACTGTTGCCTGGTACTATAACAGGGGATATTACTATTTTGAACTACGATAAAGGTGATTATTTTGGCGAGCATAGAGCTGCAAATGAGAGGGTCGCTAATGGCAGTTTTACATTGGGTATGGGAAGTGGAATGGTAATGGTTCCTGTTTTTAAACAGAGGGAGCCACATGTTGTACAGGCTAGCGATACTTGGGAAAAGATATCACTTGAGAGCGGTTTTTCGGTTGAAGTTCTTTATCGCTACAATAATAATAGACAGCTTAGGATAGGTGATGTGATCTATTATCCTAATTGCGTACCTATAAAAAAAGAGAGTAGTGATGAGTATATGAAGATGTATAATGAGCATATTTATGGCCCATTAAGTGATGTAATTGATAATTCTAATAACGGATTATTTGCCGAAAACGTCTCTGAGAGTTTGTATTATGATTGCTTTGATTATTCGATTTCTTATGATTCACAAGGTGGAATGATTGTTACGATAACAGATAAATATACTGGTATTTCAATCGTTGCAAGTCCAGGCGATGGTATTAGCTATAACTCAGGTACTCAGTCCTATACTATTACACATATTGAGAATGGAGCAAAGGAGTACTATGATCCCATTCAAGAGGAGTATGTATATCGATATGCTGATGGTTCGGGTTATTTAAGAACGAACGGGAAAGAGACTTATTTTGGCTCCGATCAAATCTACTTGAACGCGGATGGTTCAGTTATTGTCCCTCAGCATTATATCTATGTGACAAACAATAATTTATTTATACTTACTACCGATCCGAATTTCACGGCACAACAAGGAGGATCAGCAGACCCGACAACGAGCGCCAATGCAGATAATTCAACACTGCTTTCGGAGGCTACGCACACTATCAAAGGTGTTGGCAACGTCAATACCGTAAGAGGAAACGAGGGGTATGCAAATTCGATCCTCAGCGACAGTTACCGGCCGGGGGCGAATGAGGTGCTGGCTACGGGGACGCTGGCGAATGGGGATTTCAGCTATGCCAATATCAGCAACATAGCCAATGGTACTGGCGCTTATACTAATATGCTTTCGAGCGGTGCGGCTGCGTGGATTCCAGTCGATCCTCTTGTTCTGGACCTGAATGGCGATGGAGTCAAGCTGACAAGCTTTGGTAGCTCGCCGGTGTTGTTCGATGTTGATCATGATGGGAAGAAGGAGTTGACTGGATGGACGAGTGCTCAGGATGGTATTGTGGTGGTGGATCTGAATGGGAACGGAAAGATCGACGGGATCCATGAAACATTGTCCGAGTATTTCAATGGTGCGGCGGGAACCAATGGCGATACCGGGACAAAACCCTATGCCAATGGATTTGCGGCGCTGAAGAGCCTCGACAGCAACAACGACGGCAAGTTCACTGCTGCAGATACTGCGTGGGCGAACGTCAAGGTGTGGACTGATGCTGACCACGATGGTGAGACCGATTCAGGTGAGCTCAAGACGTTGGTTGAGCTTGGCATTACGTCGATCAATTTGACTTCGGCGACACAGTCCGGGCTGGTCAACGGTGG
>JAAXWV010000393.1 GCA_013334845.1 Candidatus Roizmanbacteria bacterium
TTCTCGTTTACATCGTAGCTATTTAGAGATACTACTGGTACAGAGAATGGGGTGCATTTCCGGCTATCCCGATTCAAGTGACAGTTCTTCAGAGAGCTCACGTTTGAGTGTCGCAACTAAATCTTTGTCTTCCGGATTTTGACCTCCCCCGGGCAAGTAATAAATACCATGAGTTTCTTTAGTCAGAAGAAAAACTCTCTCGTCATTTATAGTCGTATATAGAATTGCCTTTGCTACCGGCACTACATCGTTCATAAGAAGGAAAGCAACTTCTGAACGTCTGTGATCGACAGAGCAGGAAAATTGGCGATTCGAATATGATGTTCTTTATGTTCCTTATACCCGCTGCCAACAATAATTCCTTGTTTTTTTAACCGATCGATAACATTTTTTGAACCTTTTTTCACCTCAACAACTATCACTGTCTGGGAGCGGTATTTTTCCAATATAAACGGCCTGAATCCCTCTTTATTATCAAAGAAACTGTACAATAATTTGCCCTTGCCTTCTGTTTCATTACGAATATGATGAATCCCCTTGAAAAGCATATCTTGGGCTACGTTATTCAATAAGTAAATACCGAGTGTATTGGGCGTGGTGGGCGTTTCAAATTTACCTGCACCTGCAAGAAGTTTCGTTAGCTGGTGATAACTGCCCATAGCTTTCCCCTTTTCGGCAAGTTGATTCACTTTTGCAATTGCGGCGGGACTCATAATCAAGACCCCTAGTCCAGGCGGTAGGCCAAACCCTTTCTGCACCGAGAAAAATACAAAATCAACGTATGAAAAATCGAGGGTAATATAAGGAACCGAAGATACAATATCCACCGCAATGAGCTTATCCGGATAGCGTGCCTTGAGCAGGGAAAAAAGTTCCCCAGATAAAGCCATCCCTATGCTCGTTTCATTTTGAGTTACACAGATAAGCTCTGCTTCCCGTGGGACCTGAATACGAGCATCATCAAAATCACTATCGGTAAACGTATATGCTGTTGCATCTTTTTTCAAATCCTGAGCCACCGTAAAAAACAGTTTGGAGAAAGCGCCGTTCACCAAGTGATAACTCGACTTCTCCACTGCCCCTTCAATGATTCGCTCCATCGCCTCGGTGGCAGATGACAAAAATACTACCTGGTAATCTGTTGGAATCGAGAGAAGCTGCCGAAGATGGGACACTGTGTCGGAAAAAAGGGTATGAAATGCCTCACCTCGATGAGAAATTGAACCAATTTCACTGCGGACAGCCGATACTAAATGCTGAGGTACGGTAGGGTACAATTGACTCGGACCTGGTGAAAAATGAAGTTTCATATTAATAAAGCACTCTCAGTTTAATCGTTTCAGGGATAGCTTTGAGTTGATCAATTATATCTTGACTATATTCGACATTCACATCTGTAATAACATAGCCAATATTTCCTTCCGTTTTGAGGTATTGCCCTTCGATATTAATGCCGTTTGAAAACAAGAGATTGTTAATTTTAGCCATGACTCCCGGCAAATTCTGATGTACATGAAGGATACGGTGACAGCTCTCTGAAGTGGGTCGCTGTCAC
>JAAXWV010000123.1 GCA_013334845.1 Candidatus Roizmanbacteria bacterium
GTCGATTTTATGCCCGATTTGGGGTTGATATTATGGTAGAGAGTGCCTAAACTTATTGAGGTAATTTAATAATTTCCAAAAAAATACTTTATGATAACTGTTGTGATTGGAACGCAGTGGGGTGACGAAGGGAAGGGGAAGATTGTCGATTTACTCGCAAAAGACGTAGACTACGCAGTACGTTATCATGGAGGCAATAATGCCGGACATACCGTTGTTATTGGTGAAAAGAAGTTTTTCTTTCACCTCATTCCATCGGGTATTTTTGGAAAAAAATCAAAAGGCTTGATCACGAACGGAGTCATTCTTGATCTATCGGTACTGACAGAGGAGATTAAAATAATCGAAGAACAGGGAATTCCACTCAAAGACAGACTTTATATTTCGCCACGATGCCACCTTATTCTTCCCTACCACCGGGCGCTTGATGTGGCCTATGAAAATGCCCGCGGTGATAAAAAACTAGGTACAACTGGGAGGGGAATTGGGCCGTGCTATTCTGACAAAGTGAGCTATAACGGCATCAGAATGTATGAACTAGCTAATTGGGATTTGTTTAAAGAAAAATTTGCCTTTCAGTTGGGTATTAAGAATAAAATCCTTGAAACATTTGGGGTAAAGCCGCTCAATTTAGAGGAAGAGCTGGAGAAAATGGCTGATCTTCGCAAAGCAGTCATACCCTATATGGTAGATACCTACCAGGTAATCAAAGAGGCGATTGCCAAGGATGAAAAGATCCTGCTTGAGGGAGCTCACGGAATAATGCTCGATACTGACTGGTCGCCGTATCCATATGCTACTGGTTCTAATACAGTTGTGGGCGGAGTAAATTGCGGAGCAGGAGTTCCGGATAGAAAAATAGATAGAGTGGTTGGAATCGTAAAAGCATTTACTTCGCGAGTCGGCGGCGGCCCTCTTCCCACTGAGCTACACGGTGAAATCGCCGATAGTATTCGAGAAAAAGGTCACGAATACGGTACTACTACCGGACGTCCACGCCGTATCGGTTGGCTCGATCTGGAAGCAGTCAAATTTGCTTGCGAAATTAACACGATTTCTGATATTGCGATAACTAAGCTTGATATCCTTAATGGTTTACCCGAACTGAAGGTGTGTATAGGGTACGAGCTTGATGGCAACACAGTTCCCTATAGCAGTTGTGGCTACGAGGAGCTGGCCCGGCTAAAGCCTGTCTATAAATCATTCCCAACATGGGAAGAGGATATTACAGGCATTCGTACATTTGCAGATTTACCAAAGAACTGTCAGGATTACTTGAATTATATTCAGGACTTTCTTGGAGTAAAAATAAGTATCGTGTCTGTCAGCCCTGAGCGAGACAGCAATATATACAGACAGTAATTAGTAGAGAGCATACATCATTGTGTAGGGCGGAGGATGTTCCCCTTTTCGCTATTTCCGAACCGCACGGGGATCTAATGTATAAGTCTCCTCTACTCTACCTTCACAACTTTATATATTTTCAATCCGGAGGGGGCGTGGAACTGAACAGCATCATCCTTTCTTTTTCCTACAAGCGCTTTTCCGAGAGGAGAGTTGATTGAGATCCTTCCTTTGTCGAGATTCGATTCGAAGCCGCCAACAAGTAAATACTGCTTGGTACCGATAGAATCTTCTATGACAACAGTACTCCCCATAGCGGCGACTTCCTTATTCTCAACCTGTATTACCTCTGCCCAGTGAAGAATCCTGTTCAGTTGTCGAATGCGACGGTCTACCGATGATAGTTTGGCACGAGCAACCTTGTAAGCGCCATTTTCACTAAGATCACCCATCTCCCTTGCCTTTTGCAGAAGTTGTACGGCCTCGGCTCTACTAGCATTTAAGGTATTAAATTCATTCCTCATATCGTCGTATCCGGCTTGAGTAAAACGAATAGTTCGTTTATTAGAATTCATGTATTTAAGTATACCTTAATTTTCCTATTGCAAATTTAGACTTTATGCGTAATAATAATCGAATGCCAACGAAAAAAAGTAAATCAACCAAAAAAAACGTAAGTAAAAGAGCCGTTAAAACGGAAGAAACAGTTCAAGAAAATGAAACGGTTCAGGAAGCAAAAAAACCAAGCGCACTTCGAAAAGTCACTAAGAAGCAGCTAGGTATTTTTGTCGCGTTGGTTGCTATTATTGCAGTTCTCTATGCAGCTAAATCATACATTTTAGTAGCAACGGTCAACGGAGAACCCATTTCACGTTTTGAGGTTGTTGGGAAGTTGGAAAAGCAGTATGGCAAAAGCATCATGACTTCTATCGTTACTCAGAAGCTTCTTGCTCAGGAGGCTAATAAACGTCACATTACTGTTTCGGATAAAGAGGTGAATGATGAGATAAAGAGAATTTCCGACAGTTTCGCTGCTCGAGGACAGAAATTGAATGATCTCATGAAAGCACAAGGAGTGACTCGTGCAGATTTAGTTTCTCAAATAAAACTGCAAAAATCAGTTGAGAAAATGTTTGCAAAGGATATAAAGGTAACTGACGAGGATGTCGCAAAGTTTGTTGAGCAAAATAAGGCGCAGATTCCAACAGGTATGAGTGAAGCTGAAGTAAAGAAGGAAGCCTATGAACAGCTCCGACAGGATGCACTAAATGAAAAAACACAGACCCTTATCCAGACACTCAACAAGAATGCTAAAATCAATTACTTCATCAAGTATTAATCAATTGAATTGAGGTATTTTTCGGCTACTAACCGGACATCGTGTATAGAAGATGTTTTAAGGAACTCAACTCGAGCCTGTGCGGCATTGCGAAATCCATTGCAGTACCATGCGAGGTGTTTGCGCAGCGAAAGAAAATGAGCACCAGGAGTGAGTCGTTCAAAAGCCTCACATTGTTCGAGAGCTACGCGTAGTTTCGTCTCCGGAGAGGGAGTTTCGCCAGTAAATACCCATGGATTCCCCATCGACGCTCGTCCGATCAGTACTCCATGCACGCCATACTTGTTTACTTTTTCCAGGCCTTCGGAACGGGATTTAACGTCACCATTTCCTAAGAGTATTACCCCCGCTGACTTGCATAACTCAGCTGCTAGGGCTATCTCATCCCAATCTGCCTGTCCTGCATAGAGCTGTTTGAATGTCCGGCCATGTAGACTAATCATGTCTGGCCGAGTCTCTAAGAGGTTCTGTATCCAGTCTTTTGTGTCCGGATGGGAGTATCCGATTCTTGTTTTTACTGAAACAGTGAGGTGAGTTCTAAACGCGGCCGAATTATTTGCATTATAACTATTGATATATTGCCTAATTGACTCAGGAAGATCTATTGCTTCGATTTTTCTCCCACTTTCCCAGTCAGCTACTCCTCGTTTTGTCCATTCGATTATTTTTTTTGCGAGTGTCGGGTTTCGAATAAGTCCTGCTCCTCCGCCCCGAGTTGTTATGTGTCTGTCCGGACATCCCATATTGATATCGATTCCACTAAATCCCATCTCTGCCGCGATAAATGCTGCTTTGTAAAAATCATCCGGTGTATAGCCGAAGACCTGAGCAATAAGCGGCGTTGAAGACTGATGGTGAATAAGCGGAGTGAGGAGTGCGGTTGCTCCGTGAGCAAGACCTTCGACTGAAGTGAATTCAGTGAACATAATATCCGGATGTCCGTATTTATCAACGATATATCGGAAAGCCGCGTCTGTCACTCCATCCATTGGTGATAATCCTATTATAGCCATCCGATTATTATATCACCGAGTTCAGCTAAGGAGTTTTGATATTGTAGCAAGGAACGCATCAATCTCAAACGGCTTCGATATGTAAGCTGCGTATGACTTAATTTTCACCATATCCTGATTTTTCGTATCAGCAGACATGATAATGATAGGAATATGGGAAGTTGCTTGACTTCCACTGAGTTTTTTTGAGACATTAATACCATTATCTCCAAGGATATACAGATCTATTATAAATAGATCAGGCTGTTCCTTCTCTAATTCTTTGTAGAATCGGTCAGATCGTTGAAACGCTTTGAATTCGTAGCCTTCGTTGTGGAGCACAATCTTAGTCACTTCTATAATCCCCGGGTCATCTTCAAGAAGCCAGATTCGTTTCGCATTGCTCGTCATAATTTCAGTATAACAAGTACTATCAGGGCACCCATAATTCTTATCTATTTCTTATGGGATTATTACCTTTAACTATATGGTTAATTTATAATTATAAAATACTATGAAAAAGCGTATCCTTGCCGTAGATGATGATGAAACAATCTTGGAGCTAATCAAGATTATTCTCGAAGATCGAGGCTATCTATTAGACTTTCTATCTGACAGCAAAAGATACCGTGATGCTCTCATTAGTAACAGATATGATCTGGCTATCGTCGATATCTGGATGCCAGTGGTAGATGGAAAGGAGATTGCCAACTATATCAAAAAGCATGATTTTACTGCCCATATCCCCGTAATCCTTATGTCTGCTCTTAATAATGTTGAGGAAATTTCTGAAGAGGTACATGCGGATGCCTATCTGGCAAAGCCTTTTGATATTAATCACCTCACCTCTCTCGTCGATAGTCAAATTATCCAGTCGCACCGGCTTTAATCATTTCGTCGGCCGAAGCGATAGACTCAGAAGATCCGAAACCAGCCATGCCTAACGCTCTGCCCACTGCTGACGTCGGATATGAACCCCCGAAAGTGTACCGGCAGGTAAACTAAATAACTTCGTCAAAACGTTTCAAAACTTCGCGGTAAAATATACATACTATGGA
>JAAXWV010000124.1 GCA_013334845.1 Candidatus Roizmanbacteria bacterium
CATTGAACGAAGAGGGGAGTCCGACTACCGGAATCTTAGTCCATAATGGCGACATGAGAGTAGATATGGGAGCGGTAAAGCATTCAATGATGATGTCGACTTTGAGAGACTTGACTACAAATGGCAATGCTAAAATATACAGTGCATTATTCAGTTTCAGATTAGTACTGCTTATACCGATATGATGATAACGAATGCCATTTTCTGTCCGATCTTTAGAGCCCGGGTAGTGAGAGCAAATAACTTCGACAACGTGCCCCCGTTCTACTAATAATTTCCCGATTTCAAAAGTAGTCTTAGCTTGACCCGCCGAAAGGAGGGGATTCTGAATGTCGTCAAAGTCTAAAATAGCTATATTCATCCATAATTAATGGTAGATGAACTACCTGATGAATACAAAAATAAACCGGTAAGAGGAAAATGAGAGATATGTGATAAGCAAAGTCGAATACATTACCTGTTGCAAACCCCAGCCATACTTTGTTACTATCAACCTATCTATGTATTCCCAACGTGGTGAAATCGCTACTGTCCTGACCCTTGGGGCACTTGTCGTGCTTGGTATTACCACACTGGTAGGCTCCATCTTCATGAATAAAACTACGGTGGGTACCCAAAAGTCGAAAGCAGCAGAGCAGACATGTCAGACTGAGATGACCATTGATGGAGTAAAGTGGAAGGTGGATTGTGATCCCACCCGGTGGTGTGTCGGGAATGAAAAAGATAGTATCACAGCAGGTGATATCCCAAGCGGCTTAAGTGGGGATAAGGATACCAGTACCGGCACCGGTACAAAGGGGGTTGACCAGTACCTTACCTCTAACAGAGGCATATGTAAAGCAATCTTTGTGAAATATAACGGGGTAAGTGGAAATGAGCCAATTGATAATTTCTGGTGCTATGGAGGGTTCTCGGGCGCAGCAAGTCCCGGCTACAAGAACTTCCGGTGTATGCACCTCTCCAATGCCTCTGCCTGGGTTTCCCCAACCCCCACAGTAGTCCAGCCAACAACCGCGGCGGGAAATCCGACGACCTTCCCAACTCAGGCAGGCACAACCGGATACAAATGCGACTACGCACCCCCCGGAACAACAGCCAAGTCGTATAATATTGGCGAGTCGTTCTGCGTGAATGCTTCTCCGAACAGTTATCTGATGACATGCGAGTCAGATCCCAATACACAAACCCATATTACCTCCACCAATTGTAAAGACTCAGGCAAGGTCTGTGTCGATCAGGGCATCAATAAGGCAAATTGTTCAGCACCCACCCCTGTTGGAGGAGGAGCCGCTACCGAAGTATCAACAACTCCGAAAGCAGGAGTGACAGGGGGTGCAGCAGGAGCGGGAGGCTGTTCCGGATCTAATTATTGTGTCCAGGACACCGAGGGAACTACCCAGTGTCACGCCCAAGGGGGCTCCATACAGACATCAACCAGCTGTGGCACCAATGGCTACTGCTGTGTTGTCCCCACCCCGGCCACGGCGAACAAGTGCGCGGGAGGGTGTACGAGCAGTCAGTATTGCGATACGGGCACCCAAACCTGTAAGACCCGGAAGGAACTCGGGGTATATTGTACCGCAGCAGGATATGGGGTTATTGAGGACGACTCCTCCTGTAAAAGCGGATATTGCTCAAGTCAGCGTTGTGTATCAAAAAATTATCGTAATGCAGACTGCAATAACAGGAACGGCTATAGTATTGTAACGGATATGGACACTGGTGCCACATATTTATTTATTTGTAATGTAAGTGATGCGACAATTATTACCGACCATTTAACGAAAAAACAGGAAGACAATCACCAATATTGTGACGCGAATGTATCGCCGGCAATCGCCTATGATTGGAATAAAGACTCTCTGGAAAAGAAAGTATGTTCCACCGGCTGTGATACATCACAGTACTTAGTCTGTGCAGGGAGTAATAACCCTACAACCACCCCTCCTGCTCCCACCGCTACGCCGCCGAAAGCTACCGCTACCCCCGATCCCACTCCCGATCCGGCTGTAAATGCTAAGACGGGTCAACAAAATTCCAGTGCATGTATATTTAATAGCATCTCCGGACGCATACTTCAAGATGTAAACACGCACGATAAGAATGTCAACACCTATAAAGAAATATCGAGCCCTATAACAGTTAATGCGAACGATACCCAATGTGCCACTTGCAACGGCTATAAAGACTTTTGCATACTCTCGTGTAACTCAAATGTGAACTCGGGTCTTTGTCCATACGGGTGTAATCCGACAAGTACTAATGCAAATAAGTGTTACGAATCCAACACTGATAAAAAAATTACCGTCGTTAATGGGTACACAAAAACAGATGAGTATAACAATCTACAGATAAGAAATATCGGTGGGGGAGAGAACAATGGCAGTATAAGTGAACGATATAATATACCATTGAATTATCAAGGTTACCTTAATTATTCCCGAAGTTGGTGTCCCTATGAAAAGGCAAAGCTTACAATAACATATCTACGATATAAAATCGATCCAGCCACTGGTGATGAAGTATATAAACATATAAATAATGACTTAAATAAATCAGAAGAATATACAAC
>JAAXWV010000125.1 GCA_013334845.1 Candidatus Roizmanbacteria bacterium
CACAATATTAATATGCAAAAACTAAAAAAATATATAACCATTGTAGGTGTGATGAGCGTCAGTTTCTTATTCGTTACTCAAGTACTTAACAATATCTACATTGCTGATACACCCCAATTCCGTCCCGATCTGCCCCAATATTTGGCAGGGATAGTTAATCGGGTAGTCACTTCACCTCAGAAGTTATTGGCTGCTCTTTTTGGCCCCAAATCACAGCCTATAAACGAGACAGAACGCAAGATAGTAGCAGGAGGCTTCGATAATGTCCTTAAACCGATGAGTAAAGGAGTGTACGCGGGAGAAATAGAGGGAAAAAAAGTAGTAGTAGTCAAAGATAGCGAAGTTGAGTGGGTTTATTATACACTGACTTTGAGTTCAGGTAAAACTATTTCAGTCAGGATTCCTAAAGGAGATTCGGCACCGCAGGCAAAAGACTATGAGTATCTCAAGTGAATTGTTAACAAACCTTTATTATTATTTGATAATATAAAGTCATGTATATTGGTCCCTTTTATCTCGATACCAAGGAGATTTTTCTCATTCTCGCGGGGGTGCTCCTTACCGCCGCCTGGATCTTTAATATCCCCCTCTGGTGGTTTGATAAACGGGTCCTTTTTACCCTCCTGGTTCTTATTCTGATCACGAAAGGGTTACTTCCTTCCATTCATAATGAGGCTTTTTTCCTCCTGGCCATTGTCACCATCTTTCTCTCCCTGTATCTCTCGATCTTCCAGCTTGTCCTTTTTTACTTTATCTCATTTGTACTGTTCCGGTTGATTCGGGTGATATAATTCGATAATAGATGCACGCTACCTCAGAAATCATTATTGACGGAAAGGCGATTCCTTATAAAGTTGAGAAAACCCGAAGCAGAAAATGGTCTGTCGGTTTTAAAGTAACCCCAGAGGGGATAGTCGTGCGGGCTCCCATGCTGGTGCCGGATATCGCCATCCGACTTATACTCAAAAATAAACAAAACTGGATAGTAAAACAACTGAATAAAATACATAAACAGGAATCTCCCGCAGCACATAAATACATCAACGGTGAAGTTTTTTCTTTTTTTGGTAATCCATATATACTGGAAATTCGAGAATCTCTTGATTATCTGCGGCCTATTGTGATGCTTGAAACCGATCATCTCGTGGTGTGCCTCCCTCTGATTGTACAAGAGAATAAAAATAAGAAAATAAAAGAGCTTATCAAAAATTGGTATTTGAAAGAGGGTAAACGAATAATGAACGAGAAATCGGAATATTTTGCGACAATTTTAGGAATGAAATTCAATGCACTTCATTTAAAGGAAGTAAGCTCCATCTGGGGAAGCTGTTCGCGAGATCAAAATCTGAGCTTTAGCTGGAAACTCACCCTTGCCCCTAAAAATGTATCAGATTACGTAGTAATTCACGAAGTATGCCATCTCGTGCATAAACATCACGGAAAACAATTTTGGGAGTGTGTGAAAAAATTTGAGCCAAACTACAAGGAACGGATTAAATGGCTTAAAGAAAACTCGCACACTCTTGTACTATAATGTGATATGTCCAAACAGACTTTTCATGGAGATAAAAAAGTAGGAACGTCGCTTTTTGTACATATGGAGCGATGGCTCGTGGAAAAATATACACCTCTCATTCCCCCCTGGCTGGAAACATATCATCTTACGCTTCTCACCCTCATTTGGAGCACTGCAATAATATTATTTAGTTATTTAGCCAAAACGAATATCCACTGGTTGTGGGCTGTGTCAATAATGATTGTATTACAATATCTCAGCGATTTGTTTGATGGAGCAGTCGGGCGTTACCGGAAAACAGGCCTTATAAAATGGGGCTATTATATGGATCATTTTCTTGATTATATTTTCTTGTGCTCAATTCTCATCGGGTATTCGTTCCTGGTTGATGACCATTATAAATACCTTCTGTTTTTTACCCTCACGGTGCTTGGTGCTTTTATGGTGAATTCCTTTCTTATGTTCGGAGTGACGAATGAATTCAAAATAACCTATCTTAAGATTGGACCAACAGAGGTTAGATTGTTATTTATTGTCATCAATACTCTGCTCGTAATATTTGGAAAAACCAATATGGGAGGAT
>JAAXWV010000394.1 GCA_013334845.1 Candidatus Roizmanbacteria bacterium
TACATGACATTTTCGCCTCGTTCGGCTCCTTGAACTTTATCATGATGGGAAAGATATCCAAAAACCCGCACACCCATTTTTTCAAATTCACCTGGCCAATCAAGAATAAGCGGGTTTCCACCGATCTGAGCGGCTTCATCGTGATCTTTATGGTGGTGAGAGATGGTAATAATATCAGCCTCAACTTTGGGAAATTTTATCCCAACAAATGCAGATTCATAAGGGTCGGTAACGATTCGCGCATCTTTAGATTTGATAAAAAAAGAGGAATGTCCCAAGTATTTTATATCCATAGCCTAATTAGAATATCAAAACATGAGACAAAATTCAACGGAACAGAAAAAGGGCAGGTATTTATCCCTGCCCTTTCCTATACGTAATGGTTACTTTGAACGAACTTCAATCCGTTTTGGTTTCGCTGCTTCAGCTATTTTTGCCCTTACTACAACGACACCATCAACTACTTCAGCGTCAATGGATTTGTCATCGATCGGACGCGGCAACGTGGCTGTATAGTCGAATGAGGCTACTCTATCCATACGATATATGACTTTTTTTCGTTTCTTTTCCTCTTCCGTTTCCTCGGTGCGAGCCTTGACATGAAGCACACCATCTTCAAAAGTCACTTCAACTTTATCAGCAGGCACTCCAGGAACTGCCGCTTTTACAACCACATGCTCTCCGTCTTCATAGACGTCAAGCCCGTCGGTCATTGTTAATGATGGCCACTCTTGCTCATCATCCTCCCATACAGTCGGACGATATAACATGCGGGCCATTGGTGAGAATCTCAGGTTTACCATAGATTTTGTGTAATAAAATTTATAATAAATTAACCCGGTATTGGCAGTATACCTATTTGTCTGCCAACTGTCAAGAGGAAGAAAAAATTTTACTTGCAGAGAATCTCTTTTATTTCATTTTGTTGCTTGTCTGGTAGCTTTTTTATCTGTTTTACTACATTACCAACGGTACTTTGGAATACATAGTCTGTCACGTTTTCGGCAGACTGTGATGTAACCTGCTTAGCTTCACTTGCTACTGAATTTGCTATTGTCTGAAATTTAGAAGCACTTTCCTGGAGAAGGCTGCTGGCAGAGACCGGTATCATTGATATTGTAGGCGTAGGTAACGACGTACGCTCTCCAATTACCTGACCTTTTTGATGCCGGGAAACTGCTGCCCCCCCGATCCAAAAAGCGGCAGTAGAGAAAATTATCAATGAAAATAACTTAACGAGCAATGACATAATATTATCCCCCACCTGTCAAACTGTATGTTAAAATTATAGCTGTCGAAAAAGTTTTTTGCTGTACGCAAAAAACAGTAACTAAGCTACATGTTTCATGTTAACACGAGCGAAGCGAGTTTGTGCCCGGATGGTTCAGTGGTAGAACAAGTACTTGGTAAGTACTAGGTCGGGGGTTCGATTCCCCCTCCGGGCTCAAGTAGCGTATCAAAAACGGTTGGTATTTACGAAAAGTAGAGCGGTAGAGTAACCCGCTCTTTTTTTGTGAGTTCTACCCCTGTTTTCCCGTTCAAATGCCTG
>JAAXWV010000395.1 GCA_013334845.1 Candidatus Roizmanbacteria bacterium
GTGACATCTCCAAAGAAAGTATGCTTCCGATAGAGCAAAGAAACACTCTTACCTCTGAATGATACGCTAACAGCTGATCCGATTTTGGTTGAGTATGACTCAGTCCCCAAGAATAGCTTGGAGATGCCATGTTTCAACCAGGATCCAGAATAGATCAGGTGTGTATCTAAGTCGTCATATACGCCGACAGTTAATGGATCATTTACTGCAAGGGCGCGTAAAGCAGAGATTGACAACGTGGGTGTTGGAACCACCTTAGTCTCAATATAAACTGCATCAAGATTGAATAGATTTCCTGATGTTAACGTTACAGTAACGGTATGTTTAACAGCGGGATCAAGTTTCGGACTAATCCAGGTCTTGTTTTTATAACTTTTCTTCGCGACTTGGTTGATCTCGGCTATATCGGTTCCATCAATATTGACTGTAGCGATACCGTATCCCTTATTCTTATTGAAATACAGGAATGCCCTGGTACCTTCAAATGTGAACGTAACTGACGAACCTATTTCTGTTGTATAACTCTCAGTACTTTTATATGTTCTAGATACCTTGCGTTGTTTCCAGTTTCCTGAAAATACCAGTTTGGTATTGCGGTCATCATATTTCCCCTTTTTCAATATTTCGGGGATAACCATTGTTATTTCGGTTGTTGGTGATGCTTCAACCGGTAATGGGCTGACACCGATCTCTTCGCCAGTGATGTCTGTTGGTAACTCAACTGGATCTGAAACGACTGTTTCTGATGTGAGTGGTGTTGGTGTTTCGGTTTGAGGGATGTTGTCTTGAGCTGATGCTAGTGTGGTGAAATTGCCGGTGATGCCCATGACTATTATTAAGCTGATTGCTATGAATACTTTGTATTGCATTAGTTTTGTTTTCCTTTACTCCTTGATACTTTTCTCGATGAGACTGCGGTATTTTGGCCTCTTACATTATCTGTGGTTCTGATAGGCTTGAATAGGTCAAAACAGCCATTGTAAGGGTACTGTAAGTCAACCTTACAGGACGGTTAGGAGGCATTAATAAGACAGTTTTGATGGTATTTTGCGTGATTCGAGGCAAAAAGAGATGAATTTTGCTGTTCTAGAGCAAATTCGCCAAGTTTATATAAAACTTCTACAAAATATCATTTGGAATTATACAGAGTTCGATCTAAGGTTAACATTTGAGCCATTACTCCAAAATCTAACACCCTTCATACTTACTTTCAATTTCGGCTAATCTGGCATAGAATATCTAACATAAATCAGATAACAATCCGTATAATTAATACATACATGAAACAGGCGTGCAAATGAGTTCAGAGATCAATCCTACAGAAGTACATCCAGAGCATGAAGACGATTCAAACCCCAGCGGCATCATCAGTTGGAGAGTTACAGTTCGCAGACCCCACACCTGGCGTCCTCCAACTGATCTTTACGAAACTGAAGATCGTTTCATCATAAGGATCGAAATAGCTGGAATGAATAAGGAAGAATTCTGTGTCAGCCTGGAAGCAAATACCCTCACAATCTCAGGCACGAGACCGGATATGCAGCTTC
>JAAXWV010000126.1 GCA_013334845.1 Candidatus Roizmanbacteria bacterium
TAATGTAATACTTTCACGCTCTCAAGATGACTAATATCGTATGGAGAACTCAACCCAGACATACCAAAAAGAGAATAAGACATACGATACAGTACTGAGAATAAGAGGATAGGACTCCACAGAAACAGGTAAGATATGATTTTGTTCACCTGCCCGATTATCTGAAATTTATAGCGAGAAAATGACCAGGCAACGATAATGTAAACATGGAATAGCAGAAGAGTATATCCTACTTCTGAGCTCATCACTGAACAGAGTTGTATGATTATTGCACCTGCCATCATAATTACCTTCTTCTTTCTAAGGAAGTGCATAAATAGATAAATCGATATAGATGAAAACATAAAACTAACTGAACTATGGATTGCCGCAAACCACACTAGGTTTTCAACATTGGATGGCAATGTTATTAATGTCACAATCAAGCACAATCGCACAAACGGATTTACTCTGAGGACACGATCGATTGTTTTAAGGATTAAAGTAACAGCAATGAAATGAGCTGAAAAGGCAAGCGCGTGAGCCAGGAACGGCAACTTATCCAACCGATACACTGTTTCAAATATATACCAGGTATTAATAGGGAAACGGGCATAGTGATATATCGTCGTGATATTTTTCCAAAAATGTGAAAGCACATCCACCGCCGTAGATTGGTTATAGATATCATCAGAGAAGTACGGCATCCTCATGAGAAATCCGAGATTAATAGCAACTGCCATCACAAGAATACACCAGTACCACAAACCCAACTTACGTTTTTCTCTTATTAAAAGGAATCCGAATAGTGCAAATACAAGACCATAAAAAATTAGTATTTGCAGATTGAAATAGATGCTGACTGCAATACTCGATATTCCAAAAAAAAGTAATATCACTTTTGGCCGTTTTGATATCATATTTGAGATTAATCTACCAACAAATCACTAGTTATTTCCCGCAATTCCTTCCGCATTTTATTGGCTACTCCAGTAGAAATAACCCCTGATGCTTGTAACATGTGTAATTCGTTATTTAGTTGATGTATTTTTTCCATCACTTTATCTCTACTTTTTCGTTTCTTTCTCGTCTCCAATACTCCCATGGCAAGGAGCTCAAAAAAAGATTCTGGTTTTCGCGACTGAGGGGGCGACTCGATAACCTGACAAAAGGTTTTATATATATTGCCGTAGTATCTCTGTTTGGTGAATGTGGTTTTTACCCAATATTGTGCGTTTTTACCAAATTGTGCTATTTTTGCTCTATTGTCATCGCAGTACGCAATTAAATTTGCCAGTTGTTTTACATCGCCTGGCGTGTATAAGAACCCTGTTTTCCCCGTTATGATCATTTCCGGAGTACCTCCCGTATTAGTTCCGATTACCATCTTGCCTAGTAGCATATTTTCAAGAACTACTCTTCCAAACGCTTCACAGTAAGAACTTAGAATAAACATATCCGATTGAAGGATTGCCTGCATCGGATTTTGAGTAAACTGATGAATGATGACTTTGTTTTTTAGCTTGTAACGAGCAATGTAATGTCTGATTTTCTCTAAGTACTTCTCATCGGATGGTGCTCCCACTATCGCCAGTTGTATATCTCGATTTTGCAATAAAGCAAGTGCCTTGACAACATCCAATTGACCCTTTGAGGGCAGGATCGTTCCCAATGTAAGTAGTTTGAGAGCATTTGGCTTATCGAAAAAGTGCTCTTTGCTATTAGGGTGCACCCGGGTTACTTCCATAGAATAGTAATATTGATGCAATTTTTCAGGTGAAATATAATTTTCCACACTTCTTTTAACCGCAAGGCTGTTTGTAATCACGGCATCGGAAAATGCATCTATAAGTTTGAGAGTCAGCGGTAATCCAAGATGAAAAACAAGTCGATGATCTCTCTCTCCAAACTCATGTATACCCCATATATGTTTCGTTCCGGTCATTGCACAGGCAAATGCACCCCATGGATTTACCATTGTATTTGAGTAAACCAAATCAGGTTTGTATGACTCTATTTCTTTCTTTATGTCCCAAACTGCTTTTTGGTTAATCTCGTAAGTGGCAGGTGACTCTCTTTCATAATCATGCAAGCTTCCTGCCCACCAGCCATAAGGAATAACTACATACTCTATTGAGAGTTTTTCTAAGGCGCTGCTAAAATCACCTTTAGCAGGTACCACTACCCGAAACGTCATTTTGTATTTTTTTTGAAACTCAATGAGAAGATCAAGAAGTACTCTTTCCGCACCTGCTAGTCCAGGAAGGTGATTGATAAACAATACTTTCATATTAAATCGGAAATTGTTGTGAATGGACAATTTAGCTACTTAGCTGTATATAATATAACAATTATGTTTGCAAGTAAACGGATACTCATCACCGGTGGTCTTGGCTTTATCGGCAGTAATCTTGCCATCCGTTTGGTAAAAGAAGGGGCATATGTCACTATTGTTGACAGCATGATTTCAGACTATGGAGGAAATCTCTTCAACATCCACCCCATAAAGAAAAAAGTGCACATTAACTTCAGCGATATCACTGACAAAAATGCAATGGAATATGTGATCCGTGATAAAGACTCTATCTTTCATCTCGCCGGTCAGGTGAGTCACGTATTGAGCCTCACCAACCCTTTCCCCGATATTGATTACAACATTACCGGCACTGCCGTTCTTCTGGAAGCATGTCGTAAATATAACCCTCAGGCGATTATTGTATTCACCGGAACGCGTGGACAGTACGGTTCTTCAATTAAACTTCCGGTTGATGAAACTGCCCACACCAATCCAAAAGGAATTTATGAACTGACCAACCTTACCGCAGAAAAGATGTTCAAAGTGTATTACGAAAATCATGGTATTCGATCGGTCTTGACCCGCCTCACCAATATATATGGTCCCCGCGCGCAGATGAAGAGTAATAAATACGGGGTGGTAAACTGGTTCATCCGACAGGCAATTAGCAATGAGCAAATTTCTCTATTCGGTGATGGTTTGATTAAACGGGATGTGGTATATGTTGATGATTGTGTCGATGCGTTATTGTCACTTGCCCAACGCGAAGCCTGTTATGGGGAGATTTTTAATGTAGGAGACGACAAACCGTGGACGTTCAAACAAATTGTGAGCAAAATAATAGAACTCAACGGATATGGGTCGTTCAAGTTCACTCCGTTTTCAGAAGAGCGAAAGAAACAGGAACCGGGGGATTTTTATTCTGATATTTCGAAAATCTCCGCTGCAATTGGCTGGAAACCAACGACAAGTTTTACAAAGGGCCTCAGAAAAACCATCGAGTTTTACAAAAAATATAAGGAATTTTACTGGTAACACATGCAACTGACTATCGGCTTGCGCGCATATCAAAAAGAAGATCTGGATGCAATCTATACATGGCCAAACGATCCTGATCTTGCCCCGTTTTTTATGTTTACGACTGAGCCATATACCCGCGACAAGGCACAACAGTTTCTCGACCTCCAGCTGTACAATACAGATCCGACAGCAGTTCATTTTGTCATTTACGATCTTCAGGATCTGCACCAAACATATCGGGGAACCGTGGGGCTTAAAAATATAGATAAAACAACCGGCACTGCCGAAATCGCGATTGTCATCTCTGATCCGGCCTATCGGGGAAAAGGCCTCGGACAACAGGCACTTTTTCTGATTTGCCAATACGGCTTCAGTATGCTGGGACTTTCTAAAATAAACATCAATTTTATCTCCCACAATGTAGCTGCTGATAAGTCGTACCGCCGGTTTGGTTTTCAGGACGACGGAGTAAGTAAAAAGAAGCTCTTGCAAAACGGAGTACAGTATGATGAAATTCACATGAGTCTAACATCGCATCAATTTGCCAACCTCTATGAAAACACTCATTCAACTTAACGACTTCAAAAGAGAGTACAAAGCTCTCAAAACGGAAATAAATGCGGCAATCAAACGGGTATTGCAAAGTGGATGGTACATTTTGGGCCCCGAAGGCGAAGCATTCGAAAAAGAAATGGCCGCATATTTGGGAGTGAAGTATTGTGTAGCCGTTGGCAACGGTACTGATGCTATCACGTTAGCATTAATAGCACAAGGAGTAGGGGAGGGTGATGAAGTTATTACCACCAACCTCACTGCGTTTCCGACTATTACCGGCATCACTCGTTCGGGAGCTCAAGCGGTGACCGCGGATATCGATCCCCACACTGGTCTCATAAACCCGGCAGAGATTGAGAAACTCATCACTAAAAAAACAAAGGCGATTGTACCTGTACATCTGTATGGACAAATGTGTGACATAAAGCCAATTATGGCGATCGCCCGGAAATATAATCTCATCGTCGTTGAGGATTGCGCACAGGCAATCGGGGCACGGCAAGGAGCAAAAACAGCGGGGACAATCGGCACAGCAGGCTGTCTCTCATTTTACCCGACAAAAAATCTGGGTGCGTTTGGCGACGGCGGGGCAGTGATTACCAACAGTAAACAGGTATATCAAAAACTCCTCATGCTTCGCAACTATGGCCAGCGCGTGCGCTACTATCACGACGAGCAGGGGATCAACAGCCGGCTCGACGAACTGCAGGCCGCCATATTGCGAGTTAAGCTGAAGCACCTACCGAATATGATCGAGAGGCGACGGGAAATCGCCCGATTCTATGATACTCATCTGAAGAATATCGATT
>JAAXWV010000127.1 GCA_013334845.1 Candidatus Roizmanbacteria bacterium
CTTGCCAGAAGCAACTCAGCCAATGCAACCCTCTGAATGGGCGGCATCTCCATTGCCTTATTTATCAAGAGCTTATCCATAATTATTACCTTTGTGGAAATAGGAAACGAACCTTCTAAATGATACGCTAATTTCCATGAAAGAGGAACAACTCATGTTAATCATCAGGATGGAACGGGGTATTAAGCATGTTTTCTTAAAATAATTTCACGAGCAGGTACACCCACAACGGTTACGCTCGATGCAATATCATTGACAACAGCAGCTCCCCCACCAACCATTACGTTTTCACCAATAGTAATACAATGATTAACAGAAGCGCCTATCCCGATCCATGTTGCCTTTCCGACTGTAACCTGTCCTCCTAAATGAACCCCGGGACTAACATGGACACCATCTTCAAGCACACAATCATGATCAATGGTCGAACCGGTATTGATAATGCAAGCCGAACCAATTTTCGCAAAAGGATTAATGACCGCACCGGCAAACACCACACTCCCTGTACCGATTTCCGAAAAAGAACTTACTATCGCAGAAGGATGAACGATACTGACAAGCTGAACCCCTGCCATTTCCAGCTCATGCTGCTTTGCAAGCCGAATGAGGTTATTACCAATAGCCACCACAACGCCATCAAACCCGTCTGCATGATCGAACAGGCTGGCGGTATTTCCTGTAACTGCCCATGGCCCTACTTTTGAGAGTTTCGGCCAGGCATCATCAAAAAATATCACATCATCCCACCCGGACATTAACGCTGCATCCGCAACCACCTTTCCATGACCGCTTGCGCCAAGAATAGCCAGTTTTTTCAACACCATTTTTTTCTAAACATTACCATCTGCATGCGTTGATCCTGTAAAATTCGGCATTGTCTCTGTTGCATTGTGATTGATCCCCTTGCGCAACAGAACATTATAGATGGTCATAGCCAGTATCTTTATATCCAGCCACAACGACCGGTTATCAACATACCAGACATCCAGCCTGAATTTCTCTTCCCAACTGATGGCATTGCGTCCATTCACCTGTGCCCAACCGGTCATACCGGGTTTAACTGCATGACGACGATTCTGATCAGAAGAATAGAGCGGAAGATACTCCATGAGTAACGGACGTGGACCAACAAGACTCATCTCACCCTTTAAAACATTCAGCAGAGTCGGGAACTCATCAAGGCTGGTTGAACGAAGAAATCTGCCAAAAGAGGTAAGCCGTTCAATATCCGGCAAAAGATTTCCAACGGCATCTGTGGCATTGGTCATCGTCCGAAACTTGAACATGCGAAAAGGTTTCGAGTTCTGACCAGGCCTTAATTGCGAAAAAATAATTGGACTCCCATGAAATATTCTGACACAAAAAGCGATAATCAGCAAAAATGGCAGGATCAGCAAAAAGCCGGGAATGGTGAGAAGAAGATCAAAAAAACGCTTCGTCATGAAATATTACGTGAACAAATTTTTTCATAAATATCCGCAACCTCAGTTGCTGTTCTACGCACATCAAAAAGATTATTTGCAAGAACTTGACCACGTCTCGCCAGACAACGAGCATGGTCAGAATTATTCAATACTTCCATAATTGCATCAGCAAGTATCTCTGGACTTTTTGGTGGAACAAGCCAGCCAGTATCACCGGGACGAACCAGATCAGGGAATCCACCAACATTCGACGCAATTGTTGGAATAGCATTCATCAATGACTCAACCGCACCACCCACATTTTCCGAATGGGATGGGTGTACAGCAACATCAATATCGGGATAAAGATCTGGAACATCATGACGAGTCCCCAAGAAAATAACTTTGTCTCCACACTTAGTCGCTGCGTACCTGCGAACCTGATCTTCGTATGATTTTTTATTGTTCCAAGCTCCCCCAATAATGACACAAAGCAAATCAGGAAACTTTTGCTTACAAATCGCCACTGCATCAATAAGATCTTCATGCCCCTTAAGGCCACGCCGCTGCCCAAGATATGCTTTCGGAGCATACATGAATGCAACCATCCCGATAATTTTCGTTCTATAGTCAACTCCCAGTTCTTTACGCAAAGAGCCTGTCGTACGTTGCTGAAACGCATCAAGGTCACCCCCGTAATATGAGAGATGAATTCTGCCGTTTTCAATTCCAGATTGACCATAGCGATCGCATGTCCATTGACACGACCCTATCCAATGATCTGCAAATCCTGCTGTCGCAATTTCTGTATTACGAAAAAATGGATGTTCAAGATGCAATGGACCAGGAACCTGAAAGACTCGAGGAATCGAATGGCTTCGCCCCAGCGCCAAGCGCATAGTAAGGGTTGTGCCAACAAAGTGACTATGAATTATGTCTGGCTTGATCTCATTAACCAATCGACGAAACTGGACTGCCAGCGCTGGAAACATCCACGGTGACCTTATCGGAAAATCGGTCTGGAAAAGGTGTTCAGTCGCACCCACGGCGGAATACTCGCCAACTAACGGTCCACCCTCAGGTAAAGCAACATGAACAACTATTCCAAGTGAAACCAATTCACGGATTTGACGCAGTGCCCATCCAGCACCAATAGAAGTTTTTATCAGATGAAAAGACTTCATTATTTTACGCGCCGTTCATTAATCCATTGCTTTGTTTGATCTCTTAAATGGATATAAAACTTTTGACGCCTCTCTTCGAGAATGTCATTTCTGAACTCCTTAGATTTCTCGAGATTTCTTACTGACATTTCTCGCATACGTTGTGGATCAGTAATAATTTCCACAATTTTTTCAGCTAAGTCCTTGGCATTACCTGGCTGAACAAGATTATCTGGAGTAAGTAATTCAGGTATTCCACCAACATTTGAACCTATACATGGTAAACCGCAGGCCATCGCTTCAATCATAGCCCTTGGCATACCTTCAGTTCGTGATGGCAGAACAAAAAGGTCTGATTGAATCAATTCATTACGCACAGCATCGCCAAATGCAAGTTGACCCATAAATATTATTGAATCATGAAGATCAAGGCGAGATACATGCTCTTGTAGTTGCTTTTTGAATTTCCCATCACCAATAATCTTAAGATTAACATCTATATTTCTACTTTTACATATAGCAATTGCATCAATCAATATATCTGGAGATTTATATAATTGTGCCAAGCTACCAACTAAAATAAGCCTATATTTATTCTCATAACCGAAATCAATTCTTGGCAATAAAACATAATACTCTTTTCTTATATCTATATCGGAGCATGGAATTGAATAAAATGAATTTGGATAACGTTTTTGTAATGCATTTTCAGTAACATATGTCGCAGCAACAGCACCTTTGCACTGCAACCCAAGTTGCATTTTCCCCCACCAACGGAAAAATATACGGAAAGGATGATCGATTGATCCTGGAGCAAATACATCATATGGATCACCAACAACCTCCACACCATAAGGATGATTCTTTTTTTTCAAAAAGGAAAATATAGAATTTGATAATTGACCTGGAACTCTTAAAAGAACAGCTTCAGCATTCATAACCACATCTTTAACAATCTTTTTAATTGTTATTAAATTGGCAAGATATTGATATGGGCCGATATAGTATGGCAATGGTATAAAAGAAACATTTTTACCATCTACTTGTCTATAACTATAAGGAATTGCTGGCACATCTTTCACTCTAGCAATAACTTCAACTGAATCAAATATTTTTAGATAGCGTTGCCAAAATACGTAGTCAGGTGTTACTTCTGACCATATTTTTTCATCTGGAGTTTTGAAAAATCTTGCTTCAAGAATTACTGTAAGCTTCATTTATTATTAAAACAATCATATTTAAAAGTTGCTAACAATTCCTCGAAACGCGCATCCTGGTTATAAGTATTTTTACACCAAGAAACTAGATCTTTAAAATCCGAATCATTTCTAAAATCATTTTGCATATGTTCAATTAATAATAAATAACCTTCTTCCGGTTTTGCTGGATTAAAAAGCCAACGATTACCCCATCCTAACGGAAGTGTTTCCTTAACTGTTGCAATATTAGATGCAACAAAAGGCACACTATTTATTACTGCCTCAATTAAGGCATTGGGCTGCCCCTCAGATAAAGATGGGAATAAAAAACAATCCGCAATCTGCAAAAGAGACCCAACATCACGCCTCTCTCCCAAAAAAAGAATATTTCTCAAATTAAGCTTCTTAGCTAGTTCATTATAATCTCTTTCGATTCCAGATCCAGCAAAGCAAAAACAAATATCACTTCCATTATCTTGACATAGTTTTGCAATTTTCAACATGCAAATATGATTTTTCTCCCATCGGCTACTACCCACATGCAAAATTATTTTCCGTGTAGGCAATATGCCAATATTTTTTCTCAATTCATTTCGACCAGCGACACTAAGCACTAAAGGTAACGGAACACCGTTTTGAATCACCTTAAAACGCTTATCATTAACTGATGGGTAATCTGAAAAAAAATGTTTTAATGCTTCTTCCGAATTACTCAAAATGCCTGTACTATACTTTAAAACTAGAGAGTTGATAAAATATTGATAAAACCGCTTAAATACATTCGAAACAAAAGAATTCCTAGCATTTCTATAAAACACAATTCGCTTAGAAACTTTAGAAATACTGGAGAAAAACATAGTTAATCCTCCAAAATCTCCAGTAAAATCTCAAGC
>JAAXWV010000396.1 GCA_013334845.1 Candidatus Roizmanbacteria bacterium
TATATATCATGAGGTTTTTGATTCACTGGGAATACCCCTTGAAGAAGGAAAAGATATCGTCCCCCTTAATGAACTTTACACAATCTTCTTCGATGATTGCAGTCATCTGGTGTTTACTTCCGACAGGGAGAGGATGAAGCTCCAGCTTGAAAAGATCGAGCCCGGGAGCTATGAAAGAGCAGAAGATTACATTTCGAAGGGATACCGGATCTTCAGGCTTGGGCTGCTGCGCCACCCGTTCCTTCAACCGATTGAAGATTTCCTTCTCATCACCTTTTTTCATCAATCTGTCCTCCTTTCATGCCTCGGATTCAACTTATCACGCATTTAACGGAAGAGATGCCCTTGTTATCGATTGGGATATGAATTTCGGATTTCCAACTGAAACCAACGATTAAAGAACCGTTCTGGTTGTGCGCATCCATCATAAGCTTATGGAATGCCCGAAATAAATCTTCTTTACGAAATACATCTTCAAACTGATCGAAAATAACAACAAGGACGCGCTCTTGTTGCTTTAGCCAGGCAAATAATTCCTGCATTTCAGGTGAAGCAAGTGTATCTAAACTGGAAGTAACATTGATCTCCGAAAATTTTTCTGGTATAAAACCTTGTTTTGCGGATGAAATTATTAGTTTTGCAATGGATAAACTCAAGAACTCGCTGGTATTGGCGCTTCTTGAGTCAAGCGCAAGAACAAAGAAGGAATTCTTATTACGCTTGTTACGCGATCTCGCCCGTAGCTCTGCTAATAGTGAACTCTTCCCCCAACCTGATTTCCCCTCGACAAAAAAGACTCGACGGCCGGAAGAAGAGAGAAAAGGAGATTGTACGAATTGGAACAATTTCCTCCTAATATCGTTACGCCCAACAAAGTACTTGGTACCAACTGGCCGATAATCATCCCACTCGATAGCCTCCTGAATGTCAGCGACAGAATCTAATAGGGGGAGGCCCTGTGTCAATGCTAGAGGCTTTGCGCTCTCAATACGTGATAGCCCTTGGAGTTCATCAAGATCAGAAATCCATCTGATGATATCGGAATTGATAAGCTTCTCTGAATTTGTTGCATCGGCGACATGAAAATGGGTAGGTACAATTTTGTTGGAGAGTAGCGTGACCCAAAATCGCCCTCGGTAGGAATAGAGGAGAATCTGTTTTGTGGCAGTCAAACCTGTTGAACTAATATTTGGCGATGCACTGATAAGATTACAGTGTTGGAGTAAATTAATAATTTTTTCTGGACCCCAAAATATTAATCTTTTAGGTTCTTTTTGCTTCAGTTCTGCCACTGTACCTGCTGCTTGATGGTGTAATTCCGAGGTGTGGGCAAAAAAGCCGTAGTCAGCCCGTTCAGCAACAATAATATCATATACAAAATTCTTAATGTCTGTTGAGTTTACTGTGGTACGTGCTTTACATTCTACTAAAGCTCGGTCATTAGGTCTGTCTAGATGCTCACATAGCAAATCTATCTCTGTTCCTGTAAAGTTAACTTGCTCAACAACTT
>JAAXWV010000128.1:0-3855 GCA_013334845.1 Candidatus Roizmanbacteria bacterium
TTGATTTCGCTCAACTTCAGCTCAACGAGCCTATTCAGGATATTGCTCCAAAGATGGTTCTTGACGGCATCATCTCACCTAGAATTGAAGAAATGTATAAGTTTATCGGAGAGGAAATTGAGAAGAGTGGATTTGATAAGCAAATTCCCTCAGGTCTCGTTATCACTGGAGGAGGATCTCTCACGGTAGGTATGGTTGAGATGGGGAAAAAAATACTCGGTCTCCCCGTGAGAATAGGTACTCCCGCAAAAGCTACCGGTCTCGTTGACGAAATTATGGATCCCCAGTTTTCCAGTACCCTTGGCTTGCTTTTTTACGGGAGTAAAAATATAATAGACGACAAGCGTGTCAATAAAGATTTCAATAGAATTCTCAAAGATTTATCTATTGGTAATTCATTTACTAAAGTAAAAGATTTGTTCAAACAATTTATTCCGTAATATGTTGGTTAAACCACGTGCAGGACAGGCAGCAAAAATTAAAGTTATCGGAGTTGGGGGTGGTGGCGGTAATGCCATCTCGTCAATGATTAGTGAAGGTGGAATTCCTGGTGTGGATTTTGTTGCTGTAAATACTGATGCTCAAGCGCTTCTTAATAATAAAGCTGGAATCAAAATTCAGATTGGAGAAAATCTTACGAAAGGTTTGGGCTCCGGAGGTGACCCCGAGACTGGCCGGCAAGCAGCAGAGGAATCGCGGGATATTCTGAAAGAGGAACTAGCTGGAGTTGATATGGTTTTCATCACTTGTGGCGAAGGCGGCGGTAGCGGCACGGGCGCAGCACCAGTGGTAGCAGAAATTGCTAAAGAAGCAGGTGCTTTGACTGTGGCAGTTGTCACTAAACCGTTCGATTTTGAAGGGTCACGACGACGAATGTCAGCAGAAGATGGTATTGGTCGATTGAAAGAAAAAGTGGATACGCTTATTGTAGTTCCGAATCAACGTATTCTTCAGGTAATCGATAAAAAAACTCCCGTATTGGAGGCTTTTAAAAAAATTGATTCCGTCCTTCATCAGGGAGTGAAAGGAATTGCGGAGCTTATTACGCTTCCTGGTTTAATTAATGTTGACTTTGCTGATGTAAAAACCATTATGAGCAATGCTGGTACCGCACTCATGGGCATCGGTATGGGTAATGGTGAAAAACGTGCAACTATCGCCGTGAGACAGGCGATTTCGTCCCCGCTTCTCGACACATCAATCGAAGGCGCACGGGGAATTCTTTTCAATATAGTAGGTGGACCTGACCTAACCATGTCGGAGATTGATGAAGCAGCTTCCTTGATTTCTCAGTCAGTGGATCCTGATGCGGACATTATTTTTGGAGCTGTGATTGATGAAGGGATGACTGATAATGTAAAGATAATCGTGGTAGCTACCAAATTTGATGAAAGCAGGCTTAATTTGTTGCAGTTTAGAAAATCAAATAAAACGATTGAAATACCCACCGGGATTGTTTCTGCTCCTGTTTCCGGAAATACACCGGCAGCGAGTGCTCCGAAATCATCTACGATGCAAACCGACTCCATGGACGATATGAGTGACCTACTTGAAGACGAGACCGAATTCGACATCCCTGCCTTCCTGAGAAAAAAGTAATAGCTGTGAAAAGGTGACTATGTTAACATTATGGTACAAACAATATGTCAGAAACTACACAGGACGCTTACCTATCTGGTAAGGAAACCCGTTTGCCCGAAAGGCTGTCATCGATAAATGAAATAATTGAACAAAAATTTTCTCCTAAAATTGAGGCAGATCAGGCTAGCTATTATAGACAAATATATAGCTATAAAGGGAGTACATTTGCCTTCAAAGGCAAAGAGGAATTACCTATATACCCTACGTTAAACAAATCGAAGACTGTCATATTAGGCGAGCCGCCGAATTGGATTACCAAGGATGAATATGCTCGTTTCGAGCAAGTCGTGAGAGCTACTCAGAGTCAGGAAACAACAGAAAATCATTTTCTCGTGAATAAAACACTGTTGGGAGTGGTCGATTTGGCAATTCATTTAGGTGCAGTTGATCCTTCATTAATTGCTCTCAGACAAGAATTGCGGGAATGGAAATTTAGCTCACATGCTCTCGAACTTATAGACGAACTATTGGCGCTAAATTTTATTGATGATAATAACACGATTTCAGAAACAGCAAATAATAATGCAGAAGCTATCATGCTACTCCACCTCCTGGGAGATTCTTCTGTTGATCTGTTGATCAGATCGAAAACACAATCTCTATACACTCATTTAAATGACTTAAGAGAGAAACAAAAAGAAAAAATAATAGAAGGAGTGGAACCATATGATATCAAAAAGGTAGTCTGTGTTCATGCAACACGCTATATGCCCGAGTCAACCACAAATGGTTTTTGCATCCCTACTACGTTTGATGCAACCCGCGGCAAATGGCTCGTAAACTCGGTGCATACCGCTCTGCAACATAAAGTGACGGCAAATACAGGTGGAGATTGGGGAGAAGCTGATTTTACGTTGATTTCTCCCTTCGAATCACTCGTATCCTCAAACGGATTACCGCAAGTACTCTTTCCGGTTGATACGTACTGGGTTCAAGATCCGGGAAAGCCTTTCACTTTTTCAGATGGTACGTTAGTTGAACCTGCAAACAGTAATATCCCAACATTATATGAACAAGAAGGAAACGTAGTTAGATTTAAGTCAGAGCAATTTGGGCCAGATCATATCAAACAGCTATTAGAACAACAAAACGAGGACGAAAGACAACTTTTTGCTAATGCTTTAGATAATATAATCGAAGGAGTATTTGACGTTTATATAGAAAATGAAAAATTGGAAGGAATAATCAATATAGCCCATGCACATGATATTTTTACGAGATATGCGAATGAAATAAAACCACAATATCAAGACCTCACTTATATGCTACACAAACTTACAGATAAACAAAATGAAACTGATGATATGAAAATAAGGATACAGAAAATCATAGAAGAGGCGGGATTAGGAAGTGCAAGATTGCCCGATGTGAGTGAGGGCGATGCAGTTGAAGGAATAGTTGAGACTATACAATTGCAAATTCAGAAACAACTGCGGGCGGAGACAAATAGAGTAGCGGTGAACTATGCTATCAAATCCAGGGGTTTTGAAGTGCAAACAGGAGGTTACTATGAATGGGGCAGAGATGGACAAAACGATAAAAAATTGCGACAGTTGGCTGCCTGTATGGGTGTAGAATATGCTCTTCACTCAGGCACCGACCACAGTAAACTGATAAATTATGTTGAATCAGCAACAAAAGCATTCACCGATAATAGTCAAAACTTAGAATATCCCCATTGGTATAGGTATGATCCTTTTTACGGAGAACAAATTCCTCGTGTAGATACAAAAACCCTACGTGCTTTATATGCATCCGGCTTACTGACATCGAGAGAATAATCTCCATATCTTCTTTTGCAAAAAATACTTCCAGTCTATAGTATAAAATGATAACAGCTCAACAATATGAACGACATTTCCAGCGCCGAAAAAAGCATTGTTCTTACTCCTAAGATTGAGTCCTTTCGTGATGGAATGGACACGCTTGAAAGAAAGCTACTTGGGCCACGAAGAAGTCTCCAATCTCTTAAGTCTTTTGAAAATCGTGCCAGAGCTATCGCGTCTTTAAATCCTGCTGAAGTGAAGGTACAAACATTACAAAGTTATGCTCCTTTTGGCCAACTGAATGAGTCAGTACAGGTGGCAATGGAGAAGACTATAGACAATGTTATAGCCCGGCAACAGGGGATGCAGGAATGGTGGGATAAGGGCGTTGATATTCAAGACGTAGTTTCGGCATTTACGCCGCCGGAGAATATGAACGATTTGAGAG
>JAAXWV010000128.1:3865-4564 GCA_013334845.1 Candidatus Roizmanbacteria bacterium
AGAATTAATGCAATAGACCACTAGCAGGATGATGGTCGGTACGAACAATAACGCTATACTGAGAGGAGCTTTCCATGACTACGAGACCATTACAACTGACCCCAGCCGTTTCACCGACTGCCCGTCGGGGGATGGGAACCATTCTTATTCCGGGAGGTGTCGCGATTGTGACATCACCGGAACTTTTTTCCAAATTGGTTGTCAAGGAGTTGGAGACGAAAGAGGGAATAGTTATCGATGCGGGAGAGGTCACATCTAAGTTGAGTAAATCTGCCGAAGTTGGTTTTCTCGTCTCCCCCGAAGCACTTCATAAAGGACATACGTTGCCTGCAGATATAAAGATCACTGTTGTACAGAATACGACAGGAATGATTTCTGCGTTACAACATGAGGTTTATTCGGAAATGGCTGGAGAGCTTATCGCTGAAGGAACAAAAACAACCGAAACTCTCAAACGACTTCAGGAAAGCCATCCCGTAAGTGCGTTTTTAAAGCGGGCTTTATTTGACCTCTCGGCGCGTCTGGAAGAAAATGGCCGGGTTGAGAATTTCGGAGATCTTAGTGTAACAGAAGAGATGAAAAAGAAGCATCCGGATGACGCAGATATCAAACCGAAATGATAATGTCATAGGTATACCGAAATGAAAATGTCATACCCGCGCCAAGAATTCAAGTAATCTTGAAGACTATGCAGCAAAG
>JAAXWV010000004.1:0-3987 GCA_013334845.1 Candidatus Roizmanbacteria bacterium
AAACTCTGTTGCCCAAAAGGATCTTATAATGCCTCCGTGGGTTGAGAAAAAAGCATTGGTTGGCAAACTTACTGAGGTACCAACTTCAGAACGAATTGGTAAAATGATTAATTTACGATTAGTAGTTGAGTATTATTCTCGATAATTTAAAAGTTGGTACCCACAGTGGTTAATTTTCCTATTTATTTATGATAGACACAATTTTTTCAACAACCGTTGAAGAACAAAATGAACAGTATGCTCGTCTCGTTTTTGAACCCCTTGCTCCTAGCTTCGGACAGAGTATGGGTAATGCGCTGCGTCGCACGCTCCTTTCTTCATTGAAGGGCGCTGCCATCAGCTATGTTAAAATTGAAGGAGCAAATAATCTCTTCAGCACAATAAAAGGTGTTAAAGAATCGGTTCTTGATATCGTATTGAATATGAAACAGCTCCGTTTTCAAACTCCTGCAGACGGTTCTTTTAAAGTGCAACTGAATGCGAAGGGTGCGACTAAACTTTTCGGAAAAGATGTTAATGGTGAAGCAACAGTGGTAAATGGCGACGTCTATCTTGGCGAATTAACTGATGCTAAATCATCTCTCTCTATCGAAGCTGTTGTTGAAACCGGATACGGTTATGTTGCGTCCGAGGAAAAAGAAGAAAAAATGGCTGGATTTATTACTATAGATTCATCTTTCTCGCCAGTAAAGAAAGTAAATTACCGTGTAGAACAGGCTCGAGTCGGACGAAAGTCTAACTTTGACAGACTCGTTCTTGAAGTTTGGACTGATGGAAGTATATCTCCTATTGAGGCAATTCAAGAGTCCTCCAAGATCATTGCTTCACACTTTGAATATATGTTCCGTAACGAAGAGGCTGTTAAGGAAACAAAAACAATTCCTGATGCTACTCCAAAGGCAGATGAAGTAAACTCAAAGCTTAATGATATCATCATTGATGAATTGAACCTTCCTTCCCGAGTAATTAATGCACTTCTTCGAGAAAATATTGAAACGGTCGCAGACCTCGTTAAGAAAGGCCGCGATAAGCTCGTTGTTCTTAAGGGTGTTGGTAGAAAATCAATAGATCTTATTGAGGATGAGCTAAAGAAAATGGGTATTGAGTTACTATAAATACATGTATGAGACACAACAAAAGTAAAATAAAATTCAGTCAGGGTAAAGATGCGAATAAGATGCTTATGCGGAAACTGGCTTACAACTTTATCGTGAATGGAAAGATTGAAACCACGGAAAAGAAGGCAAAAGTTCTCAAGTCTTATATCGAAAAAATGGCTGAAAAGATGAAAGAGGGGACAGAAGCAAATAAGAATGTGCTTTTGTCAGCTTTCGGTAATGCCGAATTCGTCGCAAAGCTATTTGAGAAGGTTGGGCCAACTATTAAAGAGATAAAAGGTGGATATGTGAGAGCGACCAAATTACAACTGCGATCGGATGCAGTTCAGGCAGTTCGTCTCGAATGGGCATATCCAGTTGTGTTTGCTGAGAAAGTCAAAAAAGAAAAAGCTCAAAAAGTTAGCAATTCTGAAGTGAAAACAGATAAATAAGGAGAATCACTATGGTTAATGTCACTCGTTCAACAAAATCAGTTTCCGCTAAAAACATCGTCCAGAAATGGCATGTAATAGATGCAAAAAATAAAATACTCGGTAGAATTGCAAACGAAATTGCCCACCTATTACAGGGCAAACATAAAACAACCTATGTACCACATCTTGACAGCGGCGATTATGTTGTTGTAACAAATGCCAAACATGTAGTAGTGACGGGAAACAAGAAAAAAACAAAAGAATACAGTTATTTCTCTGGTTATCCAGGTGGTTTAAAAACAGTGACATTTGAAACTATGATTGAGAAAAATCCAGGAGAGGTCTTCCGGCACGCTGTATCTGGAAAGCTTCCAAAGAATAAGCTGCGCGATCGACGTTTAGCTCGTTTGTACGTATTTGGAGAAGCGGAACATCCATATAGTGACAAAGTTACACAGCAATCGTGATTTAGAATTTAAGTAAATACTATGCCTAAAAAAACAAAAGATGTTCAGTATTATCAGGGTGTTGGAAGACGAAAAGAAGCGGTCGCTCAAGTGCGTCTCTATATTGTGGCCAAAAGTAAACCGGTCGATGTTGATGGAAAAAAGATTAACGCAGGTGATATTGTAGTAAACGGAAAGGCAATTAACGAAGTATTTACCGGAGAAGTGGCAGCTAAAATGTATACCGCGCCGCTTGTTCTCACTTCTAATTTGGAGCGTTTTGCCATCTCTATTTTAGTAAATGGAGGCGGTATGAAAGGCCAGATCGAAGCTATTCGCCATGGAATTTCACGTGCACTTGTTGTTGCTGATAATGAAGAATATAGACCGACTCTTAAGGCTAAAAATCTATTGACTCGTGACTCTCGTACACGGGAACGACGAAAAGTAGGGACTGGAGGAAAGGCTCGTCGCCAAAAACAATCTCCAAAGCGATAATGGTTATTGCTATACTTGCCCTATATGGTTGATTTATCTATTATCATACCGTCGTATAATACTGAGCAAGTTACCAGAAATACCCTCGACTCGTTATTTTCTGCATTACAAAAATCCAGTAAGATGATTACGGATGAGGTAATTGTGGTAGATAATGGATCTCAAGATGGGTCGGTAGCAATGCTACGGAAAATAAAACAGCCCTTCTTTCACCTCATTGAACTTCCCAATAATCTCGGTTACGGAAAGGCTAATAATATTGGCTTAGCACAGGCAAACGGGAAATATATTCTCTATCTTAACTCCGATATACTGTTGGATAACGTTGATTTTGTAGATCTTATTTCTTACCTCGAAGCCCACGCGGAAGTCGGTGGACTTACTGTGAGAGTCAATCTTCCCGAAGGAGGCATTGATCCCGCCTCTCACCGGGGGTTTCCCACCATTTGGCGCTCGTTCTGCTATTTCTCTAAGCTTGAGGCTCTAACCTTTAAAATTCCCTATTTAAACGGCATTTTTGGCGGATATCATCTTGCTTCCTGCTCACTCGATACCATTCATCAGATAGATGCCCCGACGGGTGCGTTTTTTCTTGTGCGAAAAACAATACTGGATAAGTTAGAAGGGTTTGACGAAGATTTTTTTATGTACGGAGAAGATCTTGATCTTGCTTATAGAATTCGTAACTTAAACTATTCTATTGTTTACTACCCTTCACAAAGCGTAACTCATCTCAAATCTAAGAGCGGTCTCCAAAATAAGAAATCAAAGACAAGAAATTCTACCCGGAGACATTTTTACGAATCTATGAAGATTTTTTACGACAAACACTATGCCTCCTCTCATTCATTCTTGACAAACATAATTATACACAGCATTATTAGTCTCAAACAAAAGTTTTCATGAAGAGAATCGGAATCGATGCCCGTCTCTATAACCAAACCGGAGTGGGGGTCTACCTACGTAATTTCCTTCATTACCTTGCACAGGTAAATAATCCCGAAGTGCAATACTATATATATTTGCTTCCGGATGATATTGCTCAATTTCCTTTGAAAAACACTCGCTTTGTACTGCGTGCTGCACCATATAAATGGCACTCACTGGCTGAGCAAATTGAGTTTTGCTGGTTGCTTTATCGTGATAGACTTGACCTCATGCACTTTACTTACTTTAGTTATCCCATTTTATATTTTAAACCGTTTGTGGCAACAATACACGACATCACTATTCTCAAAATAAAAACAGGAAAAGCCTCTACTAAAAATCGGTTTCACTATGAATTAAAGCATCTGGCTTATCGGATTGCGCTAGAGTTTCAGGTACGATTTTCCCGGAAGATAATTACTCCATCTGAATCGGTAAAACAAGAGTTAGTAAATCGCTTCAGTAAGAAAATTGCTGAGAAAACAGAAGTAATTTACGAAGGGGTAAACGAGGAGTTGATAAAAGCAGTCCCCGCCACGCCTTTCGATAAAGAACCGAAGCAGCCGTATTTTCTCTACGTCGGCA
>JAAXWV010000004.1:3997-8024 GCA_013334845.1 Candidatus Roizmanbacteria bacterium
GAACGACTCGTTCAAGCCATGTCGCAACTTTCCCATAAATGTTTGTTAGTGATGGCTGGACCGAATGATTTTTTTTGGGAGAATATACAAGATCTGGTTATCCGATTAGGTGTAAGCGATCGTGTCCAGCATTTTTCTGACATCAGTCAATCTAAATTGGCCTATCTATATAAAAATTGTATAGCGGTAGTATTTCCATCGCTTAGTGAAGGTTTTGGTCTTCCGTTAGTTGAAGGTGTCTATTTTCACAAGCCAATTATCGGATCTGATATCCCTGTATTTAAAGAATTGCTTGGTGATCAATATATTCAATTTGATCCGACGCGAACGAAAGATATAGCGGGAGCTCTTGATAGATTTCTTGCTACTCCCGGGACACGAACTTTTAAACCGGATATACATAATTGTTCGTTTAAGCGTATGACAGACAAGATAGTACACCTTTATGCTCTGCTCACAAGTTAGTCGTAATCGACATCTATGAATAAAAAAATAGCTATAGTATATGACTGGATAGATAAGTGGGGCGGTGTTGAGCGGGTGCTTTTGACTTTGAAGGATTTATATCCGGAAGCAGTTTTTTATACTTCATTTTATGATGCTAAAAAAGCTCCTTGGGCAACTTCTCTATCTATAAAAACTTCCTTCATGCAGAGACTTCCTAGGTTTATTAAATCCAGCCGAGTTCTTTCAGCTCTATTTTTTCCTTTTGCTTTTGAATCATTTGATCTGAGTGATTATGATTGTGTCGTTTCAGTTTGTTCTGCATATAGTAAGGGAGTTATCACTCGTCCTGAAACACACCATGTTTGTTATCTTTTGACTCCGACCAGGTTCCTTTGGTTTCAACGTAGTCTGTATCAAATCAGAGGTGTTTTTGCAGGATTGGCCGCTATATTTGTGCGCAAACAGCAGGAATGGGATAGTATTGCGGCTCAACGCCCTGATGCGTACATTTCGATCTCCCAATGCGTGGCTGAACGATGTAAAACGATCTATCATCGTGAGTCAGAGGTAGTTTACCCCCCCTTCCCTTTAGAATACTGGGAATCCACTCTCAAGAATACGTCATCATACACTTCTAAAGTCATGATGGCACTGCGAGGTGAGCCGTTTTATCTTATTGTTTCGCGTTTGGAAAAATATAAACGTATCGACCTAGTTATTGAGGCATTTAAACATACTAATAAACGATTGGTTATGGTAGGCACTGGTACGCAAAAGAATAGTCTAAACAAGAAAATGTCTTCAAATATTATGTGGATCGAGCATCTCGAAGACCGTGAGTTAGTCCAACTTTATTCTCATGCAGAAGCGCTGATTATGCCTCAGGAAGAAGATTTTGGGTACGTTGCGCTCGAAGCTCAGTTATTTGGATGTCCCGTGATTGCGTATGGGAAAGGGGGAGCCTTAGAAACAGTCAAAAAGGATAAAACTGGACTCTTTTTTGACGAACAGAGTAGTACTGGAATAAGCAGTGCCGTTGCAAGATTCGAAAAGGTGTCATACAATTTAAAACGTATTTTGAAAAATACAGGGCGAGACTGGGTACAACAATTTAGTACCCCGTACTTTGTAAAAAAATTTACTCAGGCGTTAGAAAAAGATTATTAATTCTCTTTTTATCTTAAATGAAAGCTGTCATTTTCGCAGGCGGAGTGGGAACTAGACTTTGGCCATTATCACGTAAAAAGTCTCCAAAACAGTTTGAGAAGATAGTGGGTGAAAAATCTACACTTCAGTTAGCGGTCGATCGGTTATTGCCAGAATTTAAGCCAGAAGATATATATATATCAACGGGCGCGGCATATGTTGAACTCGTTGCTCATCAAATTTCCTATATACCAGCGGATAATATCATAGGGGAACCACTTAAACGAGATAATGGTCCGGCAGTTGCATATGTCATTGCATATCTTGAGAAAAAATTTCCTGATGAGCCTGTAATCATCCTATGGAGCGATCATATTGTTAAAGAAGAACAGAAGTTTAAAAATATATTACAGGCGAGTGAAAAACTTATCAGAAAAGATGGAGATAAGATTATTTTTATTGGTCAAAAACCACGCTTTGCTTCGGAAAATTTGGGTTGGATTGAAGTTGGAGCCACCGAGATTGAAGAAAATAATATTGTGTTTCACAAATTTGCAGGATTTAAATATAAACCAGACAAGGAATTGGCGCAGCAATATTTTTCGAGCAACGGTTACTGTTGGAACCTGGGTTACTTTGTGAGTACTCCGCGCTTCCTCATGGGGCTTTTCAAACGGTTTACTCCCACTATTTATTCTCTTACTCAGAACATTCTGAGCCATCTGGAGACCGCAGAGTTTGAAGAACAATTTAAAACTCTTTATGGGGAGATGCCAGAAATCAACCTGGATAACGCCATACTAGAACAGCTTGACAAAGAGTATGCCTATGTCGTTGTTGAAGACATTGGTTGGTCTGATGTAGGCGCTTGGGAAGCTCTAAAAGAAGCACTTGAGGAAAAACGCGAAGATAATATTACTAAAGGAAAGGTACTTCTTGAAGATTCATCTGATAATCTGGTTTACAACTATAATGGTAAAAAACTTATCGTTGGGGTGGACTTGAATGATTTATTGATAGTTAATACAGACGACGTTCTTTTAGTGGCATCCAAATCGTCAGTTTCTAAAATAAAGAAGCTGGTGGAAAAATTTCAGGGCACTGAACACGAACAATTAACTTAAGATTCCATGATATCACCTTTATTTATGTTCCATGGAAATACCTATGAAAGGTATTTAAAGCGAGCATTTGACTTTATACTTGCAAGTTTTTTACTTATGCTATTTTCACCGATATGGGTTATCGTGATGATAGGTATTAAACTTACCTCAGAGGGACCGATTTTCGCCGATGTACCTGAACGAATCGGTCAGTATGGCAAAAAATTCAAGATGTATAAGTTTAGGTCAATGATTGTCAATGCTCACTACATTCTTCACACAGACCCAAATTTTAAGCATCTATTTGAAGAGTATAAACAGGGAAGCTATAAACTTAAAAAAGATCCACGCATCACTCCTATAGGCAAATTCATTCGTAAGCATTCGCTTGATGAGATACCACAGCTTATTAACGTATTACGTGGGGAAATGAGTATGGTTGGTCCCCGCGCATATTATTCAGATGAGCTTGAGAATCAGCAGTCTAAATATCCTGAGACAAAAAAATTACTAAAAAAGGTGTTGACAGTGAAACCGGGAATTACCGGCTTATGGCAGGTTTCCGGACGCTCAGAAATTAATTTTGACAAGCGAATTGCAATTGACGCTTACTATGTCGATACTGTATCATTTATAAAAGATTTGGAAATAATCGTAAAAACTCCTATTATTATGCTCACCGGAAAAGGAGCAGTTTAGTCATTTATACTTTTATATGAAAAAGAAGAAAATTTGGCTCACGTTATTAACCGTAGTTATAGTAATCTTGGGACTCGGGTTTTTGCTGGTTTATCTGCCTTTTAAGAATATTCAGCAAAAAGGCCAGATTGTCATAGCAGCTGCTAAAGAACTAAAAAGCACCGTAACCGCAAATAATATTGATTTATTGAAGTCTAAATTAAACGAGGTTGCCCAGAAATACGATGCTTTTCAAGTTGCTTCAAAACAGATATATTGGGCAAGCTTTATTCCGTATGTATCAGATTTTAAAAACGGAGTAGAGGCTGGTGGCTATCTTATAAAGGCGGGACAGGAGTCTGTGGATGCTATATATCCCTATGCCGACCTTATTGGATTTAAAAAAGGCACAGCTTCATTTATCGATAAATCAGCTGAAGATCGTCTTCAAACAGCAGTCATTACGCTCGATAAAGTGTTGAGTAAGATTGACAATATTTCCTACAATATAAAAGAAGCTGAAACTCGTATTCTCACTATTGATGCAAGCCGTTACCCTGAAAAAATCGGTAAAACGGAAGTCAAGAGTAAGCTCGCTAATGCAAAAGAACAATTCCAGGGGCTTGCATCAATAGTGAGAATACGAGTTTCAG
>JAAXWV010000004.1:8034-20231 GCA_013334845.1 Candidatus Roizmanbacteria bacterium
ATGCAAAACCCTTGCTTAAGAAAATTCCGCAGATAATGGGGAAAGATAAAGAGCAAACATATCTCATCTTATTTCAGAACGATAAAGAGCTTCGAGCCACAGGAGGATTCTTGACTTCATACGCAGTATTCACTATTAAAGACGGCAAAATGAAGATACAAAAGTCAGCGGATATCTACAGCTTGGACAATAGTATTTCCTCTCATCCGGTAGCACCCGATAAGATTTTGGCCTATCATAAAAACGTATCACAATTCTATATTCGTGATAGTAATCTTTCCCCCGACTTCCCCACTACAATAAACATATTTAATACTCTTTATCAGAAAAGCAGTGATAAAGTGAAGTATGATGGCATAATTGCAATCGACTCGCAGGTTTTGGTAGATATGCTTAAAATTTTCGGCGATACGGAAGCGGATGGCATCGTTTTTTCGGCAAAGACAGATGTCCGCTGTGATTGTCCACAGGTCATATATCGATTATTCGATATGGTAGATCGACCGGTCGGTTATGTAAAAGAGAACCGAAAGGGAATTCTAGGAGATTTGATGTATCAGCTGTTTTATAAAGCTATTGGTTTTCCTCCGTCAAAGTATTGGGGTACTTTAGCCCAAATGATGTTTAAGAATCTCGATGAGAAACATATATTGCTAAATTTCAATGATTCACAGGTACAGGCTTCTATCGAAAAGTTAAATTATGGTGGCCGGGTGCGTGATTATGTTGGCGGCGATTATCTCTATGTAAATAACGTAAACTTCGCAGGTGCGAAATCAAATATGTTTGTGTCGCAAGCTTACACCTCTAAGACCACTATTCAGAACGGAAAGATTGAGCGAGAGGTTACCGTTGATTATCGGAATCCATATCCACAGTCGGACTGTAATCTGGAACGTGGCGGTTTGTGTTTGAACGCACCACTACGGAACTGGATTCGTGTATATGTACCAAAGGGGTCAACGCTAACATCATTTAAGGGTTCTGAAACAAAGGTCCTCACTTATGACGATCTTGGGAAAACCGTATTCGAAGGATTTCTCATAATACAACCAATGGGCAAAGCTCAGGTTACCGTGAAATATACCTTACCGCAGACTGTCAACAGTAATAATTACAGACTGCTTTATCAGAAACAACCAGGCACTGACGAAGATAAACTGAAGATTGAGGTAAATGGGAGCAAGCTTTTTGATGGCGTTATTGTGAAAGATGTGGAGGTAAAAAAGTAGTCAGCTATGCCGAATGTTGTTAAGATCGAAGGGTTTTTGCTTAAAAAGCATCGTCTTTCCGGGCAAGATACGGTTACGGTTATTTTTACCAAGGAACAGGGGAAAATATCAGCGTATGCAAAAGGTGTAAAGAAGATTACAAGTCGTCGATCCCCTCATTTACAGACAGGCAATCTGCTTATAATTACACTCGACAGTAAGGGAACCGCACAGTATGTTCAACAAACTACCCTTGTTTCGGCCTTTGGCCAATTGAAACAGAATGTTCGCAAGGTTGAAATGCTCTATTTCTTTCTTTTTTTGATAGATAGACTTGTCCCCGAAGGGGTGCCGGAGCCACAGCTCTATAATATGACAAAGCAGTTTATTATTGAGCTCAACAAGGCACCGATTTTTACCCGCTCTGAGATATTGCCTTATATGCAGGAAATCCTTTTGATTCTTGGTTTTTCAAGAGATAGACGTTCGTTTAACGAGACAGTGCAGTTAATAGAGGAGATTATCCATGAAAAACTGCCTCTCAGTATTATATAATGTCCCAATATGGAGGAAATTATTGCATTCTGCAAAACGAGAGGATTCGTCTATCCGTCTTCCGAGATTTATGGTGGTCTTGCTGGAATCTATGATTATGGACATTACGGGATTCTTTTGAAGAATAATATACAGAAAGAATGGTTGAAATCTATGGTACAGAAACGCAGTGATGTGTATGCGCTGGACAGTGCTATTTTTATGCATCCAACAACTTGGAAGGCTTCCGGTCATGTAGATGGCTTTAATGATCCTCAAGTGGATTGTCGCACCTGTAAGTCGCGTATGAGGGCAGACCACCTTTTAGAGGAATTTGATATTGATGCTGATAAAGCTACTCTTGAATTTATAAATAAAGAGCTTGATAGATTGAAAGCGGAGGGGAAAGTAAAATGCGTAGTTTGCGGCAGTAAAGATCTTACTCCTGCCCGTCAGTTTTCACTCATGGTAAAGACAAATATGGGTTCACCTACGGATATGTTGTCCGAAGAGAATGTCGTCTATCTGCGGCCAGAAACATGTGGCGGAATTTATCTCGAATACAAAAATACCGTGAATAGTCTTCATCCAAAACTTCCATTTGGAATTGCCCAGGTAGGAAAAGCTTTCAGGAACGAGATAGTAGCGCGTCAGTTTATCTTTCGTACCCGTGAATTTGAGCAAATGGAGATGCAATATTTCTTGCATCCTTCTGAAATGGAGTCTATATACGAGCAGTGGCATGAATACCGCTGGAAGTGGTATCTCGATCTCGGCATTAAAGAAGAGGAGCTAAAGTGGGTACAGCACACTAAGCTTGTATTCTACGCCTCAAAGGCCTTTGACATTAAATATCACTTTAAAGCAATGGATAAGTTTGATGAGGTGGAAGGTCTCCATGCTCGAGGCAACTACGATCTCACTCAACATAGCAAATTCTCAGGTGAAAATCTTGAATTTTACGATCAGCAGCGAAATGAGAAATATATCCCTCACATTATGGAAACTTCGGTAGGGCTTAACCGACTTGTATTTATGTTCCTCGATAACGCGTATACTAAAGAAGAAGTAAACGGTGAAACCCGCATAGTATTAAAGCTTGACAAACGTCTTTCACCGATCAAAGTGGCTATATTACCACTCATGAAAAAAGATGGGCTTGCAGAAAAAGCAGAGGAGATATATCAAGCGTTTCGTGAATACACCATGAGTGAATTCGATGCGGCTGGAAGCATTGGTAAACGATATCGCCGTCAAGACGAAATCGGTACACCATACTGTGTGACGGTCGATTACCAGTCTATGCAGGATGGTACGGTTACTGTACGGGATCGTGATACCATGCTTCAGGAAAGAGTATCTATAGACCGTTTAAAGTCGTATATAATTGAAAAAGTAGGGATTATTAATTAATTCAAACGTATGGAGAAAAACAAACTTGTAATATCGATAGTTGGCGCAGTAATAGTTGTTTCATTAATTGCAGGAGGAGTGATAATATCGGGTTCAAAGAAAAAAGTTTCTACAACGCAGTCATCTGTTTCATTGCCTACGGAGGTGTTCCCCACCGTTGATTCATCGGTGCGCGTTACCCTAACTCCCAATGGTGACAAAAAAGAAGTAATGCTCTCTATCAAAGGAGTGCCAGCAAACACAACCTCTATCGACTACGCAATTTCGTATATGACAAAAGATCAGAAAGAGCAAGGGATTTCCAGTATTTATTCTGTGCCTGCAGGAGAGTCGACATTTGAGCGAAAATTCACGCTTGGCACCTGTTCATCTGGGACGTGTGTGTATCACCAGGTCGAAGGAGGAATTAAGCTCGACCTGAAATTTAGCGGAAGTTATGGCGATAAAATATTTTCAAAAAGTTATGATCTCTAGTTAATTGTTTCAAAATCTATTACAATAACAGAAAGGGGGTGTTAATTATGCCAAACATAAAATCAGCAAAAAAGAAAGTACGAAAAGATGTAAAGCGCGAAGCAGGTAATATTGTGTATGAAAAACAAATCAAAACAACTATTAAAGGACTCGGAAAGACTAAAAGTGGAAAAAAGGCCGAAGCAGAGGTAAACAAAGCTTATTCACTTATTGATAAAGCCTCCAAGCGTAAGGTAATTCATAAAAATAAAGCTGCCCGTCTGAAGTCAATGGTTACCCGAATTGCTAAATAAGTATAGGTATGAAATATACGATTAACCTATTCCCACCGAAGGAACAAAATGTTGTTGATAAGGTTATCTATTTTTCATTTCACTATTTACGCTATATTTTGGTTTTCACCCAACTCGTTGTGATTGGGGTGTTTTTATATAGGTTTCAAGTCGACCAGGAAATTGTTGATCTGAAAGACATTCTGAATCAGAAACAGGAGATTGTTGAAGTTTCGCAACCATTGATTAAGCAGGTGGAGGGTGTTGATTTAAAGATAAAACAGGCTTCGACGGTTCTAAAAAGACAGACAACATTCCAAGCGATGACATCTTATTTTTTGAATCGTTTTCCCGAAAAGCTTACTCTGACAAAACTTAAAATAGATGACAAAAACATTATGTTTGAGGGGAAAACAACTGACGCAGATTCAGTACGAGTTTTTTATTACCGCTTACTAAAGGAGAAACAATTCGACGTTATAGAACTAGAATCTCTCAATAAGGTAGAATCAGGATATGTATTTAATTTTGTACTTAAAAATTTTCATATAAAATGAGTACTACCAACTCATTGAGACATCTTATTGGGAGACGGGTGAAAGATTATTCTTTTACTATCGGTTTTTTTGTAGTGTTTTCTTTTTTTCTGTTTTTTGCTATTCGTCCAAACCTTGTTACCGTATTTCGTCTTCAAAAAGAACTTGCCGATCTTCGTAAAGTTGACTCAAGCTATGAGAATGTCATAATGAATATAGTTAATACTCAAACAATACTCGAAGCAAATAGGGATAAATTCTATCTTCTTGATGATGCAATGCCAAATCGTCCAAGAGTAAACGAGGTGGTAGACGATATTAGAAATAGTGCTTCTATCGCAGGAGTAGTTTTTAAGAAGATCGATATTAGCGAAGTAAATTTGAAAGAGGATTCTGATAAGAGCCATCTAAAAAGCTACATAGTTCAGTTGGATGCTGCCTCTGATTTCAATGCGGTAAAAAAAATGATGGACCAATTATTGCTAGATCGTCGGCTAAAGATGATTAAAGAGGTGGCTTTTTCACGTGATATTGAGACGGGGACGCAGAGTGCCGATATACGAATTGATTTACAAGTGGAGGGTTTCTACCTATGAATCAGCGTGAGTTGTTATTTATTACCATTGGTATATTCCTAACAATTGTTGCGGGGATTGTTCTGGATGTGTATCATGTAAGAAACAAGTCAAGCCTTGATGCCCAGATAAAGCCAGTACAGTCTGTTGTTAAGCAGATTAACACTACTATTTTGGATGATTTACAAAGTAAGACACCTTAGTGTATGTATAGCGATCTCTATTTAAAATCGAAGGTAAAACCTTCATTAATACTCATCACCACTGCTATTCTAGGCGTTACTTTATTTGCTGTGACTCTCATACAATTGAAACCGACCACTTCAATTCGAGCTTCAAAAATCATATTGAAGAGACATGAGGTTGTAAATAGACTCGCCCAACAGGCGAGTATTTATTGGCAGACAGACGCAGCGGAAACGGGGTGGGTTGTATATGGAGACGCCCCAGAAAATCTCGTTAACACTGCACTTGATGATCGCGATTTAGAGATGAAAAGAAATAAAGTAAAGAATCACTTCGTCACTCTACAGAATCTTACATCCGGGAAAACATACTACTATAAAATTATATCACCGAGTGGGCTAATTTCACAAAATACGGGTGCACCTTTCTCATTTAAAACAGTTAAGAATCCAATTTCTTCTTCAGTAAAACCGGCATATGGTAAGGTGTTGCTATCGAATGGCTCACCATCTGAGAATACTTTAGTTTTTTTGAAGTATAAAAGTGGCTATCCACTCGCAACTATTACAAAAGTGACGGGTGAATGGCTCATCCCATTGCAATATGTAGTTGACCAGAAAACAGGCGAATTGGTGGGATTTAACCAAAAAGATGCTCTCGCTATAGAGATTTTTAATGATGAGGCAATGAGTAAGATAGATGCCTTGCTTAGCAGAGTGAATCCTCTTCCTCAGTCTGTTGTTCTCGGAAAAGATTATAACTTTTCTGAACAAAATGATGTGCTTGCAGCTACCACTTCGTCATCATTTTATACAAGAGATCAAGTAGAGATATATCTTCCAAAAGAGGGAGCAATTATCCCGGGCACTATGCCGCTTGTTAAGGGCTCTTCGTTTCCGGGTATACCTATGAAATTGGAAATTAACTCTCTGCCGATATTTAGCACTACGGTCACTCCAGATCAAAAAGGTGAGTGGAAACTCACAAATCCCCTCTTTTTAGGCCCTGGGAAATATGTCCTCACTATTCGTGTCATCGACTCCTCAAAGAAAGAAATCGTCAAGAAAAGAAACTTTTCGATCGCGAAAAGCGGCGAGCAGGTATTGGGAGACGCTACTGAATCAGCTAATCTGGTGACCCCGACAATAGTTCCTACTGAAGCCCCAACGGTTGCTCTCACCACACCTACAAAAGTGGCTACCACCGCATCTATTCTCACCCCTACCACGCCAGTGACAGGTATTAGCAACTACACATTCCTCATGGGGAGTATTGCCTTCCTAATAATTGGTGCAGCAGTCATGATTATTTTCTGATATATTTTTAATAATATGGATATACTTCAGTATATTATTTCATTGAATAAGATTAGCATTATCGCGTTTGTGGCCGCTGGTGCAGTTGTGATCTATGAGCTTCGCCTCATGAAGCGAGAACATGATAAAAAAAGGGTCCCAAAAATTCCCCATTTTAACCAGAATGAGAAAATTGATCCTGTTTCGAATGCTACTCCATTAGCTACAGAGAAAAAATCAAAAGTTCCATTTAGGATTAATCATACAATTCTGTTATCATTTATAGCAGTAGTTCTTGTTTTATTTGGAATTACTACGTTCTTCACTCTCGACTCTAAACAGAATCAGACACGATTTATCCAACGATCACAAATTACCATTCAGGAGGTTAAATCATCTGGTATCAAGGTGCTTGATGAGAATGGAAAAGATATACAAAATGATAGTACAAAACTTCATCCAGGGTTAAAAATCTATATTGCCATAGAGACAATCCCAGAATCGGATATAGATAAGGCTCGTATTCGGGTAAATGAGAGTGCATGGACGACTGAACATATCATAACTGATTTTAATCAGAGTTGGAAATCGTATTTTAAAGTATTTATAATTCCAGAAGGGGTCAAGTCATTAAAAATTGATGCCCAACTACACTCAATAAAAGATGGATGGCTTGGTGACTAAAAAGAAAAAATACGTGATGACTGGCATACTAGCTGTGGTTATTGTGGTGTTATTTGTCAGCATTTTCTATATATCGTCGATGCTTGTAAATCAGAGCGACGACACTCCAATGGCGGCCAAAAAAACAAAAGCGTCAGCCATTACTTATAGCAAAACTATTGTGATCGGCTTAGATTCTAATCAGCCAGACACGAGTGCTGCAGGGCAGGTCACCGATACACCTGTTCCATCTCCAGTGGCAGAAGATCTCACGCCTACAGAGGCAGTATCGCCCGCTGTAGGCATTACTCAGTATCCGCTCGTTACACAAGTAGTCCCTTCAATCGTAGATAATATCGCTACAGATAGCGGAGAAACGGTGATTGCCCTTAATGTATCATCTACGCTGAAGCCTACTCGAATTGTCGCTCTCCCTCAGACAGGTATCATGCAAAATACGTTTGTTATGTTTGTTGCCGCAAGCGCTTTAATTTTCTTTGCTTTTATCTTCTAAATAGGTACAGTAGTTTTGATCTCTCTTTAAGAGAAGGCAGGTATAATATTCCTGTAAGGTTTGCTTCGATTGTGGGATAAGAACATATTTTCCTTAATAATCATCATAGTCTGTTTCCTGTAGAAGAAATTGAGGGATATTGAAGCTATACTGAACAAAATTTTTCTTAAATAAAGCATTTTTTATACTAACACTCAAATCTTGGTTAGAAATATCACGCGCCACAAGTGAGTTAACCAGATTATATACTCGGGTAATTTCTTTCATATTCTGTGATTTAACCACTTTGATGACTTTATTCTTAAGGGCATTAACGACCAATTGTTGTCGTTTATTGCGGGCAAAATCACTGCCTTCGTCACCAACAGCATGGCGTGAGCGGACGAATTTAAGTGCGGTTGCACCATTCATATGTTGCGAACCTGTTTTAAAATGAAGCGTTTCATAGCGGCATCGATACTCAGGATCACCTCCGCACAAGTCATCTTCTTTCCCATCGATAGGATAATCATGGTCAGTGAACGAATGTTCCACATTTATATCTATTCCATCAACACCATCTATTAATTCTTTAAATTTAGCAAAGTCAATAAGTACGGCATATTGAATGGTGGTGCCAAGAAGTCCGCCAACTTCCGCCTTTGCCAGCTTTAAACCGCCACCTGTTTGTTTTGCCTCTCCATATGCATAAGCAGAGTTGATTTTATCTTGAATTGTCCCGCTCCAAAGATCCCGAGGAATACCTACACTTATCAGTGAGTTAGTTTTAAAATCGTATTGAAGGACGGAAATTGAGTCCGAAAGATTCGGCCCGTCATGTATACCGCCAGCAATGCCTAGAAGAACGATTGAGACACGGCCATCAATGCTTTTAGTAGGAACGGAAGTTATCAGTGTCTTAAATAGGGAAATTGAAAGTGTTTTAGTAATGAATATAAAGTAGGGATAGATAATAAAATAGCCAATTATTAGGAGAACGATCAAAATACTTGCACTGATAATTTTAATTTTAAGCATCATGGGCGCTTTGCTACAAACTGAGCTACTAAGGTAAAAAAGGTGTTTGGATCAAGGGATGCGCCCCCAATCAGAAGTCCGTCAATCTGATCTGTATCGAGGTATATATTGGAATTTTGACCGGTCACACTTCCTCCGTAAATAAATTTATGGGAAGTAGTCAGGGAAAGCTGTGATTTAAAGTTTAGCACCTCCTCCACGGGTACATTGTTTCCCGTTCCGATTGCATTTGTATGCTCATAGGCTACCATGGGAACCTCGGGGTAAAAAATATCGTCTGGAGATCGGATACATAAGATAGGCTGAAGTTGCGCTTGAATAGCGAGTGCAATTTTTGTTTTAATTAACAATTCCGTCTCGCTAAAATAATTGCGGCGTTCGCTGTGGCCGATTATGGCATAATGAGCTATATCTTGATACATGGTTGCGGGTATCTCGCCGGTATAGCTCCCTTCTGTCTTAAAAGATATATCCTGCACTCCCCAGTAAATACCTAAAGTGTGCTCACGCTGTTGTTCTAATGAGATAAGAAACGGTGCAGCAGGGCAAATAATGACACTGATTTCTTTGTTTTCTAGCGCTGCCTGGACACGGGTATTCTGTTCTAGCAAATGGTAAAATTGATGTATCCAATGAATTGATTGTGCGTACGTTTTGCGTGCTTTCCAGTTAGCGATAAAATATTTCATAGAACTAAAAATTAGTATGTTACCATTATAGCTATGGATTCTGATCTATTCAAATATTTAAACGAAAAACAAAAAGAAGCGGTCAAGCACACCCATGGACCAGCTGTTATTTTAGCCGGTGCAGGGTCGGGGAAGACGCGAGTTATTATCCATAAGGTTCTTCATCTAGTCGAAAACGAACATGTTTCCCCCTCACAAATTGTGATGATTACTTTTACCAATAAGGCCGCACAAGAGATGAAGTCACGAATTCAAGCGGCACTTCAAGGAGATAGCCTGTCACTAGGCTACGTTGGCACGTTTCATTCATTTTGTAGTTATGTGTTACGAAGAGACGGTCCGGTGATCGGGGTAGACCACAACTTTATCATATACGACGATTCTGATCAGGAGACTATCATTAAAGAGATTCTCAAATCATCTACTACTAAGCGTTTTACTCCTTCGTATTACCGCAATCGGATATCTACGGCTAAAAATATGCTTATTAACCCTGAGCGATATTTGGAAGTATTTTCAGACTATGGGGCTGCTCATGCAGCTCAAGTATATAAACAATATCAGGAAAAGCTGGGACGAAATCATGCCCTCGATTTTGATGACTTAATCATGAAAGTCACCCTCTTGTTTACTAAACATCCGGATATACTTGCCAAATATCAAAATAAGTACACTCATTTATTAGTAGATGAGTTTCAGGATACTAATTATGCCCAGTACGTGCTTACCCGTTTACTCGGAGAGAAAAGTCGTAATGTTACGGTGGTTGGTGATTTTTCACAGAGCATCTATTCTTGGCGAGGGGCAGACATACGTAATCTGGAAAAGTTTAAAGAGGATTTTACTGATACTCATATTTATAACTTGGAGCAGAATTATCGCTGTACTCAAAATATCTTGAATTTCGCCTACGATGTCATTTCTCAGAACGAGACCCACCCTATACTGCAACTTTTTACCACCAATGTTGAAGGTGAAGAAGTGATCTTTCACGAGGCAGATAACGAACAGGGCGAAGCACTCTATATCGCCAATCAAATTAAACAGCAAGTGATCCAGGGTAATTACAATGAGTTTGCAGTGTTGTATCGGACCAATGCTCAGTCGCGAGCGATTGAGGAAGCCTTCCTTCATTATAGTATTCCATACACTTTGATTGGTGGGGTACGATTCTACGAGCGAAAAGAGGTAAAAGATGTTTTATCTTATCTCCGATTATTAATCAATCCTACCGAAGAAATTTCACTTGAACGAGCACGAAAATTGGGCAAAAAGCGTTGGGAACAATTCAGCAATCTCTATATCGAATTATCTGCTACGAAAGATCAGACAGATACAGCTGACTTGATGGAGCGGGTATTTCAGGAAACCGGTTATCTCGACCAGTATGATCCGAATGATCCGGAAGATTACGCCCGTTTGGAAAACATTAAAGAGTTAAAGTCAGTTGCTCTTAAGTATCCGAAACTGATAGAGTTTCTTGAACAGATAGCTCTCGTAGAATCTGAGTATTCGGAAGGGGAGAAGCGAGGTAAGCGGGGTGAGGGTGTTCGACTCATGACGTTACACCAGGCAAAGGGGCTTGAATTTACGCACGTTTTTATCTCAGGAGTTGAAGAGGGAATCTTGCCTCATTCCCGATCTGTTGATGACTTGTTTCAACTGGAAGAAGAGCGCCGCCTCTTTTACGTGGGAATTACCCGGGCGCGAGAGCATCTCTATGTAACTTATGCACGGCGACGCACGGTTTTTGGCCGGAGAAGCGAGACTATGAAATCACGGTTTATTGGTGGGGGCACAGAACCAAGCTGGGATTATTGAGCGGCAATCTTTCGAATAAATAACGTCCGATGGAGGGGATGTACTCCATATTTTTTGATTCCTTCCCTATGAATCTTTGTTCCATAGCCTTTATTCACTGCCCATTCATAATAGTTTTCATCCTCAAGCGAGGACATTAATGCATCGCGCTCGACTTTCGCGATGATAGACGCAGCGGCAATACTAATGCTTTTTTGATCTCCTTTTATAATGGCTTGCTGTTCAATTATCCCGTTCAGTTTTTTCATGATGAAGCCATCTACCAGGGCAATGGGATTAGTTGGCTTTAGAGTTTCTAGAATAGTACGAACAGCGGCATAAGCAGCTTTTTCAACTGCATTTACAATTCCGAACTTATTAATCGTTTCTACATCGGCTGATTGAACAGAGTAGGTGAGCGATGTTTGTTTTATAAGTGGATCGAGTTTCTCCCGGGTTTTCGGTTGAAGTAACTTTGAGTCGGCGATGCCAAGGGAAAGAATATTCGTGATATCGTTGTCACTTAGATGAATATGAAAAGCAACTGCCCCAACGTGCACAGGCCCTGCTAATGCGCCCCTCCCCACTTCGTCGACACCGATTACGAGGCGATGAGATTCCCAGAAGGGGAGCTCAAGATCAAAATTAGCTAACGGTTTCATTGAAGAAATTATACAGTAGTTAGCTGGTAGTATTTGGTAGGGTGTATTGCCACACGCGCTTACTGTCAGCTTTCGGGTGGCTAACATAATTTCCTTATTGATTTCAGGTATTAATTTCAATAATAATTTCAAATTTCAAATAAATAATTATTTTCGTGTATACTTCACTTATGCTGCACGATAAACATGGCAAAGCACTATCGAACCAGGAAGTAACTGGTAAGATTTTCGGTCGTCTTCGAAAGATAAGTCTTGAGTTCTATATCTACCTTCTCACGCTTGCAGGATACATACCTTCTCACCATGTCCGCCGTTTTTTCTATCGACTCGGCGGCATGAAGATAGGAAAAGGTTCG
>JAAXWV010000129.1 GCA_013334845.1 Candidatus Roizmanbacteria bacterium
GCTTTTCCAGTATCGGGTATACCCCACCTCAAATTCACTAAAAGATCCAAAAAAGACATTTTTCCTTACCTTCCGGGCTCGAATCAAGGGAATCACCCGCTGGGGATATAAACCTTCTTTCAAGGGAATGATTGTAAATATACTTCAGTTCATCATTGTCTCGCTACTTCCGAGCAAGACCATCCTCGCATTGTATGAAATGATGCGCTTCCGCCGCACTCTCACCCTGTGGGAGATGGTGACCTCCGCTCGCGCAGTGAGTAAGTAACATGAAACGTATTTTCACAATGCAAATGTTGGCATTGTCTTATCTCTACGTCATCCTGCCGTGCATAATATATACCTTCCTGTCTGTCATCCCGCTCAGCGGAATACGTTATGTTGTATTGTCATTGCGATCCGCCGATCCGGCGGAGAAGCAATCTCCTTGCTCTTTAGTCATTGCAATGACGATATTACACCTGGATCCCGATTTTCATCGGGATGACGGAGGGAATGGAACTCTATTTCCGCCTTCGCAGGAATGACAACAACAGTCCCACGATAACCACCCCTATCACTCCATACCCTGCCCAGGCGAGATAATTGGGCCAGAAGTAGGGCTTTGCATTCTTCTCTCCCCCAAGCCACCCTTGCTGCCAGCCATTTACTAAAACCGGTGTGCCGCTCCCTTTCCAATTGGGTGAATAGGCAGTTGGAATCGTCTTCACCTCACTCGCGGATATCAAATACCCACCTGACTCCGGAACGAGTTTTCTACTGTACCATACGCGAGGTACCACCTCAAACACCGCGTCAGAAATTATATTATTTGAAAAATGTGGACCAAAAGCGACGGATAAGACATTAAATGTATATGTGTTTGCAGCCGGCGGAAGAAAAAATAAGCTGAGGAATGAACTGGAAGCCTTCGGATACAACTTATTTTCCCACTGTTCATACCCGCGTTTACTACGTTTTAAAGTAATGTTGGCCGGAATACCGGAGCTATTGTTACCTGCTACATAGATAAGCCCCAAACCCTCGCCTTTCACAGGAGTAGTATTAACATAGAGCGACGCGCTGCTCTCTCTATGATTAAACACTACCGCTCCTTTTTGTACTCCAAGCATAGTTCCTGAGACCTCCCCATTATAATAACTCAAGGATGTTTCCGGATAAAAACCATTTTCCTGTAATTGGAAGACTCCTTCACCCTGCATCACCGGAATACGTAATCCAACAGTGTCACCAGGAGATAATGAGTATTTTAACCGTTGTGAAATTAAGGGAAATTTGTTGACAGGCACGGTCAATACATCATACTGAGTATATATTTCTGCGCTTAGTGACAGTATCTTTTGTATATTATCAATCTGTTGATCGTTGAATTTAACATACACTTTCAATAAATCGCCCTCACTTACTACTTCGGGAAGTGTAAAATCATACGTTTTTCTACCTTCAACAAAAAATTCCGGATTTTTATTCAGACATCTTTTCAGATACTGTGACTCAACGCAAACAGTTCCATGAACAGACGTCTGAGCATTAACCGAAAGATGTAGTTTTATTAAGCTGTCTTTTTGTTGACGAATATCCATCGAAACGCATTCAACCCCCATGCATTGAAGTGCTAAATTTGATTTTACCGGAGTTTTCCAACCCCGAACCAGCGCTTTTTCTACGGTTGCATAGGTAATATTCAATTGGCCTGATCGCGAAGAGGCAACCAATGAATCAATGCTGACTGCCGGATATGCATGATTGACATGATAAGAAGTCTGCGGGATCTGAGGAGTTTGTTCTTTTCCGTTAATGATAATTCCTGGAAATAATGGCTTCACGATGACCTCATTCGGCTGGATGCTCACCTCGACCGGACTCTGCATAAAATCTTCGCGAGATATCGTATCGACATATTGGCCTCTTTCCCCTTGATATTTGACGCTCGTTTCAAGATTGTATGAATCATGGGTAATCTGAGTGTATGGTAATGCAAACGGATAAATTACAGCAGCACCTGAGTTAAAAATATATGAACCCTGACTGAGTATTGTGTTGAGAATTTCAACATTGTGTTGAGGAGATAGCCGCGTGTATTCACCTGTGGTTTTGGAATTTAATTCGTACAACGCCAGCTTTCCCTCTCTCCACACCTCCCGAAAGCGAGGATTTTGCTCAACCATCCGTAAATGATTTTCCCAGTCATACTCATAACCTATATCTCCTTTGGAGGCATGCTTATCTGACAGCACATACTTTACATCGTACCGCTCCAAGACGTTCGCAAACACGGAAGGATCTGAACTGTAATATGCATTTTTCATCACTCGAAAAGCTTCTTCGTTTTCTGCAGAGCCAATCACAAGTGCTTTTTCAACAACGGGGTTCGGAATTATATAGTGCAAAAATACCGAACCGAAAAACCCCCAGTCATAGTTACGGAAATAGAGAGTATTTGCTTCAGGGGCTACATAGATGCGGGAGCGTGGATCGTTTACTCGCAAATACTGTGCTAATTTCTGGTACTCACCGGGAATTTTTACAAACATGCTTGGTCGAACAAGATAGCCTGCAAAAAATGGATAGATATAGATAAGAAGAGCTATCACAACTCCTCCAACCACTATTCCTTTAAGGAACTTGGGCAGCTTATGTATAGTCTGAACAATGCCCCAAGTTCCCAGGATAGGCAATGCAACTGCAATAAACGGCCAGAACTTCGAAGATCCCCACCGAAAAACCTGTGCAAACACCGGAAAATTGCTCTGAAAAAAGCCATATATGAAGCCAAAAGGCGGATTCTGCCCTTTGATTGCCCACCACCCTATAAAAGCACTGCCCGCTACAATAATGCCGGGAATAAATCTTTTTTTAAGCGATATCACGAGCCCGATAAAAAACAAAGCCAACGGTAAATAGCCTATCGCTATTCCATATGGATTCTCCATAAACCAATCGCGGTAACGATACGTATATTGATCATTTACTTCCTTCGTGTCAATCCAATAAGACACATAACGCGGGGTGTTGAACACCGTGTTGTACTTTGTCTCGTTTTCTATCATTTCCGGGGTAATTTTTCGATAGATTAAGGAATCCTGCAATGCTCTGGTATTGGTACTAACATAGGCAATAAAAGGCAGGAGCCAAAAGAGTTGAAAAAGTATAATGATTCCCAGGCCACGAGCAATGTTTTTGATATTCGTCTTTTCCAGCATCCAATACGCCAACGCAAAAATGCAGATCGTCGCGAAGACGGTGATAAAGACAGTGGCGGTTAGTGCTGAGGTGGTGAGGGCGATTGATGCGACAGCAAGGTAAGCTGTATTACGGATATCTGGTTTTTGTACGTAGGAAAGATACCGCCACAATACCAGCGGTAAAAAGGCAAATGCCGCCACAAACATCTGAACAGGGAAAAAATATACCCAGACTGTAAGAAGAGAACACGTGTATAAAAGTCCTCCCAGTACAAAAATCAGTTGTTGAGAGTGCCTGCCTTTTATAAATAGCTGAGCAAGCTTCCCCATCGAGAAAAACGCTAGACCCAATGTAAATAGTAGATATGCTTGCGATATAAACCAGGATGGGACAAATGCCTTTTCCAGAACCCAGAATATACTTGCACGAAATACATCTGACTGTTCACTGTCCGAAGGCACTCCAAGGGCGCGATAAGCACGCCAGGCCGGAGATACTAATGATCTTTGGATAGTAAGTGCCGGATCAAGTTCAGGAGAAAAATTATCATTTCCCAAAGCCATATAACCGGGATGAAAATTGGCACTGGCGATCACCCCAAGAAAAATTGCCAGGAAGATGAAATGGCCGTATTTTATGAAATGCTTCAGCATAAGAGAAGTTTAACAGATAATGGCCATTGTAAAAAGCAGTTTATATGTATATAATACGACATCCCTATGAATACTCAGTATAAATTCTCTGAATCAAATCTTAACGTCCTAATGACTATTTTGCTAGGCATCTTCTTCATTTTTATGGTTTTTGCAAGAATCGACACATATTTGAAAAATCAAGCCGTTCACGACTGTGCCAAAACTTCCATCTATACCAAGATCGATGCCGAAACCAAACAGCAACTTGTTTATCCCGCTCTCGACGTGTATAAAAACTGCCTCAAAGATAAAGGAATAAAGTAATATTTGGCTGTTTATTTCAAAGTAATTCCCCTGTATACTGAGGTATTATGATAGGGTTTTCTTATCTTCAGATCCGCAACCCCAAAGATGACGAAACGGCTGTAGAAGCCGCAACTCAGATCTACTCTTCCCTCCTCCCCACTTCCCATGTACCCCTCTGGAAGCGAATTCTCCTAACAAAACCGAAAACGTATGCCTTCGAAATCTACCTGCTTGGCCAGACTGTTTATTTTTACATCACTACACCTCAAGACAACGAAGTCCTGATGACAAGCCTTATCTCCTCATCATATGCCAAATGTGCCGTCACAAAAACCACCGATCCGATGGAAATTGTTTTTAAATCGCCGTACATAGCAGCCGGCGAGGTAGTGCTCAAGAATTCATACTATTACCCTATCAAA
>JAAXWV010000130.1:0-2385 GCA_013334845.1 Candidatus Roizmanbacteria bacterium
CTTTATATTTTCTCCTACCAATTCAGCGTTTATTTTTTCTTGCATAAAATTATAATTATTTTTTAAATTGATTGCATATTTATCCTGTTATCGCCCCAGGAACTCTAGTCCTGCGGTATTGTTTGAGTTGGTTAGCGGTGGCAGAAAGGTCGTTGTACAAAATTCCAATTTCTGCGTCAGTCAATGCCCTGTTGAAAACATAGCAATCATCAAGGTCTGCATTGAGATAATCTCCTCCTGTCCTGCTTCCTAAATAAAAATCTCCATCTTGGTCCGTTGCCGTGCCACCCGCTGTCGCTTCTTTTTTGGTCGTATTCACCCAAATCTTTATCTTTGAATTTGCACTATCATATATGCCAGCCAAAAACACCCATGACCCTGTGGATACTGCGACATCAGAAGATATGTCGTTGGTAGTTGACAGTCCATTCACCCTGAATCTGTATTTTCCAGTATCTCCAGTCATTCCTAATCCTCTTTGCCCGTTAGCTTTGCACATAAGCCATTGCCAAGCCAACGCAGTTGCTGGTTTTGCCCAACATATCCATGTCTGGCTCCCCGAAATCTCAAGGTTAGGGCATGAAGCATTTGCTATTGAGGCATATTGAGACGATGCGGATGCAAATCCCTTTCCTCCAGCAAACTTTCCTGTTATATCAGTCGGAACTCCAGCTCCAGGAGTAAGGTCGTATCCAGATTTTGAATCTACGAAATCACCGTTCAATCTCCAATAGGAAATCAGGTTGGCATCGCTTATCAACGAAGAATATTGCAATTCTGCCATAACTAGTCAGTTATTGAATTAACAAACCCACTCAGGCATACGACATTGGCAACACTCGCAAAAGCTTTTACTGTCAAGCCATTCTGCAAAATCAATCCAGGGATAATCAGTTGAAGCCCTGATTTTGAAGCAAGCGTCATTATGATATTTTGGTCTGGTGCTGTTGCTCCGCCAAATTCAATCGTCAATGTTACCGTCGTTGTGTGATTATTTTGAGCATATAGATAAATCTCGTCAAAAGTCCCTGCTGTTGTTCCAGCGACTGCGGTGTGAATTGTTGTTCCTGCTGTTGCCGTGGCGACTACTTTTATCGGAGATCCGTCGGTCGACCCTGAAAGTTTGCGCTTGAATGCTTGTGCCATATATTTTTATGAGAATACTTGATTAACTAGAAAATCTCCGCCAAATTTCTTTTTCAAATTAGCGTGAGTAATTCTTTTTAAGACACTTGACGCTTCGCTGTCTATCAAGGCGTATTCATCAGCGTCTACGACGGTAGTTTTTTCAGTAGCGGCATGAATATTAGCACCGGTGTAAAGTTCGGTGAAATTGTTGTTAATATCAACGCGTGAGTTTTTTGGGCTATCTGTATTTTGTAATACTACTTTTGCCATAAAGTTATTTTAATTGGTATTTTAATGTTTCCGGATTATATCTATATCCAATGTTTCCAAAAGCATGAGCTATTTTTATTCCAAAAAATATAATAAATACCGTGACTATTGCTAAAATCAATATTATATATTTATTGGTGCTTATAATATTTACTTAATGCTTAGATTATCTTCAGCCCATTCTTCCTGGGTCATTCCTGTATCATCTCCTGCACAATGGCATTTATAGGTCTTCCTAAATACGTTGCAAGGGCATTTGAATGGGAAGGAAGGAGAAGAACACAGGCAACTCCCTTTTTCAATCGCTAATTTCTGAACTTTTTCTCTTTTTGTCAGTTGTTTCATAGATTTAGTGGGGAGTTTTACAGTTCTCCCCTAACTGGTTTAGGTTAGGCATGAAGAGCCGTGAAGATTTTCGGGCAGTCGTGATCGTAGAACACATGGTCGTTCCCGCATCCGCATATGAAGTGGCATTGCACTCCGACATGCTTATGGAAAACGAGAGGAGTGTTGCAGCAGTCGCTTTTGCGGTTGAACTGCTGTCCTTCATGGAATTTTGGGATGTATTTCGGGTCAATTACGACACAACACTCGTACATTCCTGATTCGTCGCTCAGCGTCATAGGACGCTTGCAGATAGGACATTGTACCATCGCTTCCTCCTATGAAGCTTTCTGGACCTTTTCACGATCGCACATGGGACAGGCGTGGATAATCTTGTCTTTCAGTTCCACTCGGTCCATCCTGACACGGCACTTGAAGCACACGAAGATGACTTTCATCGCTTCTTCCCCTTCTTTTCGACAACCTGCTCGAAAGCCTGCTCGTTTCCATGTTGTTTGCATATCGGGTTCTTGCAATGGCCATAGATGCACTCGAAACGCTTGTTAGAAGCCCTCCTCCATGCGTGGACGGTAACGTGTATCCCGCATCCCCTGCACTCAGCCTTGAAGCGTTTTTGAGCGTCTTCAAGGCTCGTGAACTTAC
>JAAXWV010000130.1:2395-4545 GCA_013334845.1 Candidatus Roizmanbacteria bacterium
CTCCTTTTAAAGAACTATTCTCTTTTCTTTCTTGCAATTCCCTATCCAGAATTATCGCTATATTTTTGTTTATTTCTCCCATATCAGACTCGATATGTTTCAAATGATTGTCTATGGCTAAGCTTTTTTCGTTCATCAATCTGAATTTCTCTTCAATGGACAAATGTTGGATAGGACAAAGAGTCTCTATTTTCAAAAGCCTTTTATCGGCATCCTGGTCAGGCTTTTCTACTTTTTTCAGCATGGAATATAGCCATCCTATGATCGCTACTCCGAACATCGCTATCTGTATCGAATCTTTTATCCAATCCATTTTTTTATTGCTTGGCTTGGTATGCCTTTATGACCTTGTGGATTAAACCGATCACTGTGATAACCGATCCTATAATCAGGACTATGGCATCAATAAGCTGGGTCAGTTCATCCGTTGTGATGTAATCTGAAGCCCCGATCAGGCCGATGGCTGTCACTATAAGTCCGATATACGTTTTATATCCGTTTAGGATGTTCATATTTTTATATGCCTTAATTAAAAAACTATGAATATTTTGAATTTACATGGCACGGAGTGCTATCCGTTATTACCGTACGACATATACGCTGGCGGAATGCGTTCCGTCCGTGGTTTCCGTTACGGTAACCTTGATGTAATCGAATGCGAATCCGGATTCATCGAGATCAAGAGATACCAAGGCATATCCGTCAGCATTCAGGGTCTTGCTTCCAACCAATGTCATGACTCCCGTAGCGTTGTCTCGCAGAAGATTGATATCGATATAGGTCGTACCGTCATCGATAGATCCGGAAACCTTGAATGCGCTAGATCCGGAAGAATGGTTTGCCCTCTGGAACATGAAAAGAACCTTTTTGGCATACTTCACATCTATAGGATCGGACGTGGTTGTTTCCGTTGCAGCATCGATGACTTTTTTGAAACTTGTAAGCATATGATTTATTTTTTATCCTCTTCGTCCACAACAGGTGGAACGGCCGTTAAATTATTCACATCTTCTGATTTTTTCCCTTCGGTATTTTCTGATTTATCCTTGTTTTCAGAAGAAACTTTCTTTCCCCTTTTCCCCTTTTTCTCTATAGGATCTGATATTTTTTTATTTTTATCCTTGTTTTCAGATGCGGTTTTAGCTGCATCTTCCCTGGATCTCTGTTCTTTTATCATGTTTATTTGAGCGAGCGTAATGAAGCGTCCCTCGAACGAAAATAATTGGTCTGACATATTTTTTAATTAAAATTAATTACTTATTACATTTTAACTTTCCCACCACGATAATTGTTATTTTTAATATCGTATTTTTGGTGGCATGAGGCGCATAGCCTCATATAATCCTCTAAAACTCTTCTATATTTATGATCTTTATTCGCCCATTGATACTGTCTTGGATTAAGGTTTTTCTCTTCCGCAATGTTCGCACTTCTGTGGTTTTCCTTTTTTGGATAATATCCACATATGATGCGCTGAGTATTTTGACTTCTCACCCTTCCAAAAACCATTATTTTTTCCTGTTGTTTGTGGCCTGCTTATCCCTATTTGCGCTAATCTTATCTTTTCTTTATGTTCTTCAGTATGCGGACACTTTCTTTTGTCCATTTTTTATTTCTTCCTATATCATGCCCAACCTTGCAAGTAAAGGCACAATATAGGAAGTGCAAGGTTAATTATTATCTTCCTATTTTGGCTCAGATAAGCCCTAAGTAGCTTGAATACCTATGGTAGCTGTAGCAACTCTGGCTGGTGTTCCATTAAGAACTCCAGTAGCGGTAGCGATCTTGGTACATTCGAATGAGCAAGTATCACCAGTTAAGATGATTTGACCCACTGTCAGTGTAGCCACTGCAATTGCAACTGCTGGCTGTGCGCCAAGAACATTTGCAACGAATTGACAGTCATGGAACTCCATGATTCTCTCAACATCTGTAGCGCCACCTTTTACCATAGCTGTGGTTGTTCCACCGGCTTGTTTCCAGAAGCGACATCCATCAAACAACACATCGCGAGAAACCAAACCAGCTCCAACTGTTCCAGCTGTCAAAAGAACTCCTGGGCGAACTTTGTCTCCGGAAACTGCATCTGCCAATGATCCGATGGTACAATTTAATAAGGGAAAATAAACCTCCGGTAATCTATGGGGATG
>JAAXWV010000131.1 GCA_013334845.1 Candidatus Roizmanbacteria bacterium
GGCGGCAACATTATCGGAGAGGAGTAAATGAAACAACGAAATCATCCGCGACTCGAGATAAAGAACCTCTCTGTTGATGCCTCCGATGGAGTCGGCTTTTTTCAAGGGGTGATTTCTGACGTGTCCAGATTCGGCGTATGCTTGACAGATCTGCCGAAGAAACTGAATGTGAAAGCAAAAATAATGACGGTTGTCGTCAGTGGCCAAGGGAAAAACCTTAAAATGAGTGTGAGGCCCAGATGGTCAAACATTGATGGCAACGGACGATCCGTTGGGGCTGAGATCTTGAATCCGCCATGGGGTTGGACTGAGTTTATAATGCAATATGAACCAAAATTGCAGGACGATGTTTGGGCCACAGGTAGTCTCTGAGACAGTCAGATGTTCTATGAAAACGAAAGATTCCTGCGTACAAGAGCATGCTCAAGTTCGGTGAACATCAATGGCCTAGTCCTCCAGGAAGTGTGATGATTTGTGGAAGTCCTGCATTCTCACACAAATTGCAGAAGCGCTCTTATCTTCTCTATGGTTCGAGGTGCAGAACCCTCGTAATGATTGTTTATGTTGAGAAAGACCTGGTGTCGCCGTTCCCGCAGATCGTTCACAATATTTCTCAGTTGTAAGAGTTCGTCATCCCTTGGATCGACAATATTATCCCAGACATTTTTTGTCCGTTCTTCGATTCCCTGTCGATCCAAACCATGAAGTCTAATCACCACAGGATCACTCAGTCTATCCTTGAATTTCCCGTACACTTCAAAGATCGAAGGCATGTAGTACCCCTGCAGAAATACAGGACCCAGGTGATGATCTTCTAGAAAATCAAAATACTCATCCTTTAGATAATTCGGATTTCGGATCTCGATGCAATACTTATATCCCGCCGGCAAACCCTGAAGGAAGACATCAAACATTTCTGTGAAATGAGCCAGGCTGGCCATTTTGTTCATATTCAAGTACTCGAACTGAAACATCAATGGGCCGATATGATCGCCAAGCGGCTCCAAGGTCTGCAGGAATTTCCCCATTAGTTCAGTGGAAAGAAAATGTGGGTTGGGGATCAGGGGTGCGTTTTTCTTTTTGTTGTAGTGGTGGGTCAAGGTGATGCTGTTCGGGACTTTGATGCTGAAGATAAATCCCGGTGGTACTGATTCCGCATATTCCCGGACAACTTCAGGTTTCGGAAGAACCACGGTATTTCCTTTGAACAGGGACCAGAACCATTGATCAACTTCGACGGTTGAAAAATGACTACTGTATTCCTTGAGGTAATTTATTTCTTTACCGCGAGGATAGACCAGCCCCTCCCAGGAGTCATACTTCCAGCTGCAGGTACCAATTCTGAGAAAGTCTTCTGTCGCCATAGTCAGAATGATAATATCTTTTTCAGCCAGAACAACAGAACTGCAATGTTGGAGGACACATCCTTGTAAAGAATTTGCCAATGATTCAAGTTTTGAACGATCCAAATGAGAGGAAAAGATGAACCTGTGCTCTCAGTGTGTGGTTCAACTGGAGGGAGTTGGCTTTGTCAGATAGAAATTTCAAGGATAATTTCATACCGATTTTTTGATTATCGAGTTAGGATAATTTGGAATTAGTGTGCAACGAGGCTGCACGAAAGATGAGAGTGGTTTCCCATTCAAGGACAAAGAAGGGAATCGTAAATTCTGATAAAAATGCTAAAAAATCAATAAACCTGGCCGAAATAAAGCGCGTTCTTGAAGAGGACAGTCCCTCGGTCGGCAGGATATTTCACAGTTAATAATTATTGGGAAAAGGAACGGATACCACCAGAAGTCGCTACAATCTCTGTATCCCTATTATGAATAAAAAAGATCAATGAATAATTATTCGCCGAGATGTATAAAAGCTCTTGGAATGTAAAAATAACTACGCTGTAGTTGAATTTTTCCAGAAGGATGCACCAAATGACAGAAAACCACCCCTTCAAAATGTACTACAATCTTGTTATTGGACTTTCCGGACCATACGGATCTGGATGTAGCTCACTGGCCGAGGAACTGGAAAAAATTATAAATGACTGGCCAGGTTGCAGATGCTGCAGAATTCAGGTTTCTGATCTCATAAAATATTATTATAAACTTTTAATCAAACCTGACGCCATTGAGCCAAAGACCGGCCCAGAAAGAAGGGAGTATCTTCAAAATGCAGGTAATTTTTTAAGGAAGAAAAGGAGTGATATTATTGGTATTGCGGTTGCCAGCGAAGCATTTGATAAAGGAGAGGAAATCGAACAACCAAAAAATATCGATGAGGTTGGTACCATTGTATTTATAGTAGACAGCCTTAAAAACACTAACGACCTTAAATCACTCAGACATATCTTCAAAGATGAATTTTACTTTTGCTTTGTAACTGCAAATGATGAAATCAGATGGAAAAGAATGCGCGATTATAAGTATTGGAAGGAAGACGAAAAAAATAAATTTCTTGAAATTGATGACAGAGACAGTGATGAGGCCGCCCATTATCCGGATATCAAAGATGAAGGACAACAAGTTAAAGAACTCGCAGCCTATGCGGACTACTATTTCATTAATAATGTAACAAGAGAAGAACTACACGAGTCTGCATATCGAATGGTCTGCCTGATTTTTGGTTTGGGCATAAATCAGCCAACCATAGATGAAAAATCAATGCATTTAGCTTTTTCGAGCGCGAATCAGTCTGCCTGTCTTAGCAGACAGGTCGGAGCCGCAATTTTTACAAAAGAAGGGAATATCCTGTCTATTGGTCACAACGATGTCCCAAAGGCAAAAGGTGGTCTCTACTCCGTTGAAGATGGAGATCATGACAACAGGTGTATGAATATCGGTGACCGCCGATGCATGAATTTTATCCACAAAGAAAAGAGATTTCGAAGGTTATCAGCAGATCTTTCCAATTCACTAGCCAAGTTTTTCTCTGATCAACTTTCAGATAGCGAAGCAAAATCCCAAATTGTGGAGGCACTCACACAGCTTAATGATGAGATCAAGGAGGATGGCAACACTGCCTTGACACCCAGCATTAAAGGTCTTGCTTACAAGATAGTGTCGAATGTCGTGGAAAAATCTGATTTTAAGGATGCAACAGAATACTGCAGAGCAGTTCATGCTGAAATGGATGCCCTTCTTAGTGTGTGCAGAAACCTCAGCGGATCCACTCTTGGTGCCACAATGTACGTAACCACACAGCCTTGTCATAATTGTGCAAAACACCTCATCGCGGCCGGGGTTGAACGGGTGGTCTATATCGAACCTTATCCGAAGAGCCTAGGTGATGCACTGCACTCTGACGCTATCTCGCTGAATCCTCAAGATAACTGCGTATCTGGGAAAAGAATTTCGTTTATCCTCTATCAAGGTGCAGCGCCTCGCCGGTATCACGATTTATTCGATATGGGTGATGAAAAAAGGAAAGATAAGCAAGGTCGAATGGAGTATATTCCCAAAGAACAAAGAGCTCAACAACCAAAATTCTCTATCAAAGTCACGAAAAGATCTCGGTTGGACACTAACAATCCAGCCATGAATTTGATATCATTTAACGAAAGTCAGGCTTCTGCCACTATATTAAATCTTCACGAGGAGGGGAAAAATGGACCAGAGATGTCCCAAACCGAGCCAACAGGAACCAACACCTGATCCGAAACTTCAGAGATGTTACCAAGCTCGTCAAAAAATGGAAGCATTCTCAGAGGCAATGTCACAACTCCACGCAAAGGCACGAAGATCACCTACTCCTGCAAAAAACAAGAGAAACGTTTAAAAAACTCTTCAATAAGGCTCGAATGGCCTTAAAAGGCACCATACAAGAACAATAAGGCCATGTGAGAGATCACATGGCCTTTTCTTTTACCCAAATGTCAGATTGTTTCCTACTTTCGGCGAGACACTCGGGGGATATGACACATAACTCCAATAATAAAATGCACCGGATAAACCGGTGATCAACGTTTTCCATAGTCCAGATATCTCCTATGGACCTGGAAAGATTATTTGAAAATATGTTAATCAAGATGACATCCGTACTGTTCATCTTAAGTAAAGAGACAGGGGCAATTCAAAATCGGTCGTATTTTTGAGAACGTCAAAAGGTCTGTAGGGAACCGCCCAGCTATAGGGTCGACCTAACTGAATATTTACGTCGAAATGCGGCAAAAACCAATGGCCCGAAAGCTTACCCTTGTTGTTATACCTTTCAGAGAATCAGATATGGCAATCGATCCTAGTCGTCCAATAATTGGATTCCCACAAGAATGGGGGGCATTTTTCCAAAGACACCCGGCATGGCTGGACGTACATAAAAACTTACATCAAGTCCTAGAGGACCTATTTATCAGGGTAGTGAAACTGGAAAGTCCCGCTGAAAACCTCATCTTCTTTATTGGAAGGTTATGCGTTGAAGACTTCAATGAAACCTTTCTTCTTGCCGGGAATGGCTATGGGTTCGGATCTCACAAGATACTTAGGGGACTCTATGAACGGGTAGTTACAATGGCGTATCTTGCGATCAACCAAGATGAGGTTCCAAAAT
>JAAXWV010000132.1 GCA_013334845.1 Candidatus Roizmanbacteria bacterium
TTTAATAGCTCAATGATTTCAGACCACAGAGGAATTGCGGTACGAAATAGAATATTTTCCTTAGTTTTGAAATCAGTCATAATTCGAATCTCTTCTTCTTGCACCTTTTCAAAAAGTTTTATAGATTTGAGGACCTCAGCTAAATCGTGCTGTTGTTTTTTGGAAAGCAATTTCTTTAATTTTATTGATTCACTGTCGTTAGAAAGTAGGTGTAGCAACACCTCATTTGAATCAATGTTACTAAAGACTGAAATTACATTACATATTTTCTGAAGTCGGCTCCACCAATACCCAACTGGAGTTTTGGGGTACTTTTGATAAGCCAGATATCGATCAAAGTGGTAATAATGGTGATCCATACCACGCTGAAAGAGATATAAGAGCGTCAGGTGAGCTATAAACTTATCCACGACATTGAGCTTTGAAGTTTTGGACTGCAGACTATGAAGCCAGTTCGCATATTGTGCATAAAGCCTAGCGTTTTGAATAAATTCACTCCGAAATAACGCCGGCTCAAGAGTGTATCGACGCGTTTCTTTCTTGTTTAAAGGGACAACATATTTATCACCATTTTCAATAAAAACATCCCCATCTTCGGATTGAAAATAATGCTTATTCTCTTTCATCGGAAACGACATACATAACCCTTTTTCATGCCATTTTTTCACCAACTCGTTTGATACTCCTATCGTTCCCAAAACCGTTTTACCCATCTTGAATCTCTCCTTTCGTGGCATCCATTGACACAAGCTGTTCGTCTTTTAACACAGTGGTTGCATTTATTGTCCCCACGATACAGGGAATCTTAAATTCCCGTGCCACAATCGCTGCATGACATAGTACTCCACCAATATTAGTGATAATACCGCCCGCTTTTCTGATTGCATGCATATAGAGCGGATCTGTCATCTCCGTTACTAAGATGTCCCCTTTATTAACTTTGTGAATCTCAGATGGATTATGAAGAATCTTTACTTTACCCGTTGCAACACCCAAACTCGCTGGCGTGCCCTTGAGAATAATTGCCATAATGTACTCTACTTAAAATACGGTATGCCCCACCACTGAATAGGATCAACATATCGATAATTTTTGTTGAGTCGAGTTATTTGTTCATATTCCTCATCGCTAAGAGTAAAATCAAACACCTGTATGTTCTCTAAAATGCGTGCAAAATTAATACTCTTTGGAATGACGACAGTTCCTCTACACATGCCCCAGTTTAGTAGAATCTGTGCTGGCGTTTTTTGGTACTTTGCTGCACATGATAAGATAATCTCCTCTTCGAAAAGTCGGTAATCATTAGTTTTGACTTCTCCCTGGCGCCCCAATGGTGAATATGCAGTCACCGTGATCTGGTTTCCTATGCAATATTCCACTAGAGAATCTTGACTAGTATATGGATGAAGTTCTATTTGATTTATGACTGGCTTAATATTCGCATAACTTAACAGATCGATCAACATCGTTGTAGTGACGTTGGCAACTCCAATCGATTTAACCAATCCCTTTTTGACTAATTTTTCCATAGCTTTCCAAGTTTCTTGAATAGCTATGGGTGCCAGAATAGCCCGACCATTTTCATCAAGTGGCTCCAACTCCCCACCAGGCTTAAAAGCTACTCCCCAATGTATCAAATAGAGGTCTAAATAATCCAGTTGTAGATCGGAAAGTGTTTTTCGACATGCTTTTTCTATATCTTGCGGTTGATGATCTGTATTCCAAAGTTTACTTGTAATAAAAAGCTCTTCTCGCTCTACCTTTTTATTAATTATCTCGTTAAACGCAGCACCTATTTCTTTTTCATTGCCATAAATACTCGCACAATCTACGTGCCTATAGCCTGCCTGAGTGATCGCATATTTGACAGCTTCACCAACTTTTTCTTTTTCTGATTTCCAAGTACCCAAACCGATCACTGGAATAGTATTTCCATTATTGAGTTTTATATCTGTTTGCATATTTATATTATACACAGCACTACTCAACCGTAATATCAACCACGTCCGGATTTACGAGCCGCACATAATCCTCCGATTTCATCCCCACCGAAAATCGGCGATCACCCGCATTAAATACAATCTTCTCCAACTCGTGTAATCGTTTGTCAACAATTACTTTTACCCCGAACAGATTTCCGAACGGTGTCACTCCACCTCGTTTGACTCCCCCGGTTACCCGTTCCAGCTCTTCCTCAGAGGTAAAACGAATATCTTTCAGATCGTACTGCGCCTTCGCTTTTTTCGAATCAAGCCGCAGATCAGCTGGCATTACATAAAGGAGATATTCTTCTTCCTCACTGCATCTTTTCACTTTTGCCAAGAGCGCTTTTGCACCCTAATGCATCGTGTAGCCGGTGCGAGTCTTTGCAGCTTCCTCACTTGTGATTACCGCTTCGTGTTCAAACGTTTCAAACCAACAATTATTCTGTGCCAACAAATTCGTAATCTGTTTTGTATACGGATGATATTGTATAACAAAATGTGTGCCTATCAACTTCGTCAATTATATATTTCGATTAACTCAACTTCGTGTTGTTTTGCATCAGCAAATTCATAAAGAATTGCATCCATATCGGATGATTTATTGATAACCGCATGGGGGACAAAAGGCGGCACGATAAATAAGTAGAGCTTTTCTTCGTTCATCGCTTCTTCATGCAATGCGCCTTCATCATCTTTCCATATTAATTCAAGTCTTCTACCTACTCCAATAAATGCTTCGGTTCGTGGATGCTTGTGGTTGCCTCCAAACTGATTTGGAGGAATTAAGATCAATGATTGCTCAACAGGAATAAATTCAATCTTAGGCAAGAGATCTCGAATATTGAGAGACCAAAGGCCATTCTCTTTTTTATAAGTGGGTTCTATAGCTAATTTACGTATATTCATGAGCAAATTATATCAATATTCCATATATGGAATACCTTTGAAGTAATGAATGATTGCTTTTTTCACATACGGAGCCATATTTCCGGGGAGATTTTTGATAGGAAACCACCTTACATCGTCACACTTATCCTCTTCCTTGTTATAGGGTTCTCCTTTCCACGTGTCGACTGCAAAAAAGAAGTTTACCCGCGCATCGAGCGCTCTGTATACAACCTGTACCAACTTCACATCGTCTGCTTTTACACTAATTCCCACCTCTTCCAAGGCTTCCCTTATGACGGCAATGGTTGGCGTTTCCTCTTTTTTAATATGGCCCGCTACAACACTATAATTACCATCCTGATGACCGGTGTTTGCCCGCCTCATCAAAAGAATTTCTTCTCCCCTTCGAAGAATAAGATATACTGATGGAGTTATTTGAAATCGTAAAGCCATACTCAAAAATCTTTCCATATCGAAGTAATAAGACGTATTGCGAAAACAAAAGCCATGAGAAATCCTATCAGACCCAGAATAGACGTGCCTCCACCAATAAGTGGAGCTATATGAGCATGCATAATCAGCGAAGAAGATACAATAATACCTGCGATAAGAATAGCGGCGGAAAATCTGCTTCCCGCTTTATCGATAGTGGCATTAAGTTGGTCCAATCCTCGATGATCTAATTTAATTTCAGTCTTGCCGCGAAGTAATCGCTGAATAAAAAGACTGAGATCGCCCGGAAGGGTGCGCATCGTCCAGATATTTTCTTTGAGAATTTGTCCAATATCAGACGCTATCGCTTTTGGCGTATACAGATGAGATATAAGCCGACGAGCGTAAGGGCCGATTACCTCAACGGGATTAAACTCAGGATTAAGTTGTACACCTACTCCCTCTAAAATAATAAGTGTTCTCATAAGTAAAAGGAACGAGGATGGAAGATGTACTTTATGTCGGAACATTATTGCAAACAGCTCGCTGAGTGAACGCGCAAGGTCAATCCGCTTAAGCGATACCCCATAGTACCGAACAAATAGGTCGTCAATGTCTTCGCGTAAAAGTCCAATGTCGCAAGAATCCGGTAAGATATTTTCGTTTAAACATGCAGTAATAATCCCATTGGCATTGCGATCAACAATTTGAATCAATATTTGTGATAAGAATCGCCTGTTCTCTATCGACAAGTGCCCCACCATCCCTGCGTCAAGAAAAGTAATTCCTCCATCATCTTGAATAAGCAGGTTGCCTGAATGAGGATCAGCATGAAAAAATCCATCCTCAAATATTTGTTTGCAAATTGCCTGGGCACCGGTATTAGCTATCTGGTTTCTTTCTGTTTGTGAAAACGTGCGATGCTTAACAACATCCTGTATTTTATGGCCTTGAATAAAGGTAAGTGTAAGGACTTTTTCACTTGAAAGTTCGTGAAAGACCTGCGGAAAACGGATTGCTGCAATTTCGGTAAAAGCAGATGTAAGCGTTTCCGTATTGTCAGCTTCGATCCGAAAATCAATTTCCCGGAAAATTGATCGTTCAAACTCTCTAACCAATTTTCCCAGTTCATACGTTTTAAGCTCTGGAATATATTGTTCGACCAACTTCACAAATATATACATTAGTGCAACATCCGTCTGGACTATTTTTTCTATTCGAG
>JAAXWV010000133.1 GCA_013334845.1 Candidatus Roizmanbacteria bacterium
CGAAATTTTTAATGATTTTCGGTAACACTACTATATCACGCAATATATCAAACCCTCTCAGACTTTTTTTTCGTTCGGTAACATTCCTTTATCACGCAACACGTATAATATATGTAGGTTATCATATTTAATCCAATAACATGACTGAAGCAGACAGCCCAGAAATCCCACAGCAAAAATTCAATATCACTCCTAAAACTCCCTATTCGGAAATCGCCAAAAATTCGAATATGCGAGATAGACGAATAGGCTTCTTGATTACACAGGATATTTGCAAAAACGTCGAAGAACTTACTACGCTAAATGTTGCCAACACTGGTCGCGCATTATATACCGGAATAAACGGAAATTGGGAAACTCGAAGTGTAACGACGATTTCATTAGAGGTTGCCCCCCGCCTACAATCTATTATGTATGGCACTGGTTATAGTATGGATTCACCAGAATTAGTCTATCTAAGTGGCATAGCTTTTTTAACAGAAGCAGAAAAAAGAGAAAAACAGTTAACTGAAAACCTACAAGCATTACAAGCTGGTAAACGTACCTTTGAAACTGAAGAAGCAAAACAGAAAAGAAAAACACAAGAAGAGGAGGATTTAGGTCGAGCCGGCTACGTAGCTCGCAACTTACATATTGCTTTAGATCAATACACAAAAGATACTTTACTTAACCCACCCTATAGACAAATTCTTAGAGAATTGTATTTCTGGGGAAACAGAAAAGAACTGGCAAAAGTACAAACAGCAAATAATAGAAAGAAAGTCTATGGATTAGTATCGGAAGGGAAAATAGATGATGCCGCCGCCTTTCTACAAAACATTGGGGTGTGGAATTACACAGCTATCGATGAAGTTACTGTACAAGAAAAAGAGAAAATCTAATACAATTACACCCGTTATATCCGAGTATATACATTGTGTGTTCCGGTCAGATCTGCCTTGATCTCCGCCATATTTTGTTTTCTTGCTTTTCTGCCGCTATCAAAGGTATAGCGTTCAGCGACAATTCGGGCACTTGTAAAGAGGATCGTTTGTTTCTCGAGAGATTCATCACTATACTCCCCTTTCAACATATTTGCTTTGTATTCTAATACTTGCATTACTCCATCATGGTAACTTTGATCTTCAGCATTCCATCGCTGCGTATTCTCAAATGTAGATCTTTTGTACGATCGGAAAAACCTTTTTCGATAAACAGGCTCCATGCTAAATAGTCGTGAGACAAATACTGCCTTAAAATATTTCTGATCCTGTTTATCTTCTTTGTTTAAGATAGGCGTTATTTTGTAGCGTTTTAAAATTCGTTCAGCCATTTTCGCCCATCTCTGGGCATCTCTCACCCATCAAGGATCAAGAGCTGGCTGCTCAGGTTGAGATGGTTTGAGTCTTTCCATAGGTCTCTATTATATCAAATTTAACGGACGCAAAATATATTTCAGGCAAACTTCCCTTTATATTGCAGCACCATTCCATCTACATTCTTATCCCGTTCAGATGGCTTACTAGTATATAGTGCGCCCACAATACGTTGCGCCGCTTACTGTAGATCCATATACACTTTAATAGGAACATTTTCCTGACGTTGAGATCGATTAGGTGATTCATTCCCTTCATAATCTGTGGTTTGTATGATGCTGTGCACCTCACTGGCTATGCGCTGACGTATTTCAGTTAGGAAATCCATTGAATTATGTGCAGTCTTTAACATTTCATCTGGAGAGTAAAAGGGGGTTTTAAATGCAGCTACTTTCTGAGAGCGCGCTATACAGTAAAGCAAATAGCCCTCAAAATAGTCTCGTTGCCATTGCGCGTTTGGCGAAAATAGCGAATCCATGTTGTATGTGTTAATTGCCCACTGGGTAATCAAGCGTAGTCCATTACATTCTCCATAGTAGAAAGTAAACAAGTCTTGTCCCTTAGTTAGTTTTGTGATAATTCTCTCGCTTTCTGTTATGAGAAAATTTTTATATTGAGGAGCATCAGGATCTATTTGGGAAAAGATACCGGGAGACATCTTCCGCATCCTGTGTTCATATCTCTTATGTTCTTTTAACGTATATACTCCGACAAGATCGGAAGCTGCCCGGATGAGGACTTCTGGCGAATATGTAGTCGGCATCTTTTGTTCTTGTCGAAGCTTTTCTAATTCTATCCGCTTTTTTTGAGCAGCATTATTGGCATCAAAAACGGCTGCCCGCTTATCTTCATCAATTCTATTTTTTATAGATCGAGGGTTGTTGTATTCGTCGTATTCCCATAATTGAAGGGTGAGTTGAGTATGGAGGTATTCACGATCCCACTCAGTCAACTCAGGAGCAACCCTGGCTATATCAAATTTCTTAATAATGTTATCCGCATGACGCTCCCATCGAAGCACTTTCTTTTCGGCATTTTTTAAAGCCGGATTTACTTCGGGCTGTGGGGATTGGCTATGTTCTGCGCTACTCATCGCTGTATTATATCAAATCTCACGGACGGAGGAAATATCAACTCACTTTACTGAAGCTATTGAAGAAATTATAGATCGCCTTGTCGTGTGTAACTTACTTTAATCCTTTATCTTTAGCACGGAGAGACATGCCTCTCAAATATGACTCCTCGTTTTCATTGAATTCGTCTAAATATAACGGTTGCTTTAGAAATCCTTTTCTATTGGTTAGGGCTAAATTTAAGGCTTGAGTTTTTTTCTAACTTCTTTTTCTAATTCTTCTCGGGTGAAAATTGTGTCAAAGTCAAGACCAAAAGCTTCTGACAATCGCGTGCGTAACTGCTGATATTTTTTGGACCATTTCAGCATCTGTCCGGGAGGCATTTCATCTTTTTCTTTTAATGCAGATTCGTATTCAAATAATAATCCCGGGCCTATTAATTTTAGACGGGCTAATTTCGCTTCAATTTTTGGAATATCTTCCATAGATTCTATTTTATGCAATGGTAAACCATACATGTATCTATCCTTTTCATGCTCATATTGTTTTGTCAATTGTTTTAAAACATGTTCCGGCAATAAAGAGGATCGCACCCGCTCTGAAGGAGGCACCGGCCATAATGTACGATTTGTTGTGTCTGCATCACTTGATTGAATGAAACTGCAAAGCTCAAGTATGAAAGCAATATTTTGGGGTGTCCATTTAAATATACTTCCGGCAAAATCTGCCTTTTCGTTTTCCCACGAAAGGTTCTTTATGGGAATTTGTTGGCGAAGCCCCCAAGCAGATACATCAAGCGATATCTGATTGTTATAAAAGCTGTCAAAAGAAAACTCAACAGACAGTCCACTTGTACACCGGTCTTTCACTGACTCTGTCAATATCTGTAGCGGAAATCTGGAATACCGATGTTGGTAGTACCCTATTTCATGTACTGTATTTAATTCAAGCCAATAAATAAGATCGGTCGTTACACCCTCTGATTGAGTCGATTTAGCCGGATCCGGATACAGTAAAGTGATTTCCAATGAATTTGGCTTTCTACTTTTCTCGTCATGAATTGTCGTCATGAGATACCCTCCATCAGAAAGTTGTCGCAAGGTTTGTGCAATACCTTTGGGTGAATAATAATCACGGGGAATCTCTGCCTCCAATTGGGTCTTTATCTGATGAAGGTTTTCTAATGCTATCGATCGACGCTCAACCAATTCATTTTCACTAGACGCGATAGGAAGCGGAACATATTTTAGCGGTGCCGTGATTTTCTTTTCCGGGAACGCTGATAATTTCTGCCGTGCATTACGCAACAATTCATCTTCTTCTTTAAGATTTTGTATTTTTGCCAATACTTCTACATCATCTGGATTTTGCTTCAATTGAGCATAAAACGAGAGATGTGTATTTCTCCACTTTTCCGGCGATTGTATCCATTGATTAATCGTTGATTCTACTTCTGCCAATGAAGGAGGGGTATAACGATCATCCGGTCTGATGTTTTTCATTGACCGGAACATTTCTTTCCCTGTTTGAGTAGGGAACATTTCTTCCGTACAGAACTGAGCTAGCAACGGGAATATCCCCTGCTCTACTTTGTGAATTGACTGCTGTTCTTCCGAAACCTGAGCCCAAGTTGTTTGGCCAGGTGCAAACTTTTTACCCTTAAGCGCGCAGCGAGATTGTTTAATTAAGCCTTCCCTATCTTCTTCAATACAAACCAAGAGGCCATTAGCTTCTCGCAGCGTGTAGTGAGTATATCCTGCTAAAGCAGCCTGCGCTTCTGGATCTCTCAGCGATCGTACTCCTTGTTGTTCAGGTATTTGAGTGATTGTCGGTGCAAGAGATGTAGGATCAAGTTCGGCTTTTGTAGTCATAAGCCAAACATCTATACTATTTTTGAAATCACCATTTTGCTGTCTATACTGTAATGCGATAAATTCATTTCCCCGTCGAACACAACCGCTATATTCTCCTTCTGGAGAAACAGCATCGAAGCGGGATAAAGCTTTCATCTGATCTACAAGAATACTATAAGATGTGGCAATTTGTTCTTGCTCTACTCTATATAACTTCTCAGGCGACGTTGGTC
>JAAXWV010000134.1 GCA_013334845.1 Candidatus Roizmanbacteria bacterium
AAACCGTTATACATCCAATGAAATTGAGATGGATTATTCTGTGGTTGATTTTCATCGAATATATACCCTTCCAAAAGCTTACTTGAAAGCCTTCACCATCACGCAAGCTCACAGACTCCGACTTCTCCCTCCATATCGAGAACATTTATCCCAGGCTTTTGCCCGCTATTTCATGCGTGTAGGACTGCCTGTTGACATTGACAAAGAAAAAATCAAAAACATATCTCCCTCCTGAGCCTCGGAGCAGTACTCGGGAAGTCTGATATATCTCCCGTGTCAACTCACTCACGCACGATCAACTCAAAGAAATTAGTTGATCGTGCGTGAGTGCCACCTTCACATATGATTTTTACCACAGCAAACTTCTCCCGATAATTGGGCTATTGAACTTCGATATCCCTACCCCTTAGTCCTCTAACATCCGCCTCGCTCGCTCCCGGATCTCCGGATCAGGGTCGTTGAGAAGATCTGTCGCTCGCTCCTGCACTTCCGCTGAGGACAAATATTTACTCTTAAGTATCTGCATTGCATCCAGCCGAAGTTCAGGTAACGGTCGACTTAAAAAGCTACAGATTTTGTGAATTTGTTGATTAGTCAAAGGCACATGTTGCTGCAGTGCCTGTTTGAGTAATTTTGATTTCAATTCGCTGTTCTCAATTCCATTTAAAAATTCATCACATAGTCCTCCGCCATCTTTGAGCACTCCTAAAAGAGCATCAGAAGCGACTTTTGATACATCACTTCTCACATCATTGACGTAACGAAGAAGGAGTTGCTTTTCGAAACTCTCGCATTTGAGAAGCACTTTCAGAATTTCTTCTCGCGGACTATCCGGAATGGCTCCACCTCTCAGGGAATAGGGATCCTCCTTATCAATCCACAGATTGAAAGCATCCTGAAGCAGTATTGCAACTCCGGTGTGTGCATCGACATATTTTTCTGCCACCCTGGTAGCTTCTCTGGCGGTCAGCGGACCAGAATTACGGAGACCTAATCGCAGAATACTAAGCAGACGTTGATCCAATGAAAGAGGCAATCGTGCCAACGCCCCAAAAAGATATTGACATCCGGCATTAAGAGGTTTTTCCAATCGATCAAGAAGCAGCTCTGACTTAAGGGGTACTTCCAGTTGCAGGCATAGTTCTGATGCGACTAAAAGAGCATAGCCATGACCAGTATCAAATACCCTGGTTACAATCAAGGTGAGTTCTTCAGGTGTCGCGTTGATCTCGATAAGCTGTGCAGCATATAGAACAACCCATAGAGACGAATAATGTAATGCGGTCTCAAGTTTCAGCAAATCCATTCCCTTCGCCAGCTCCCACTTCATGTCAATATCAACATCCTCAGTGTGTCGAAAGAGAAAAAGAGAAAAGGGAAGCTCTTTTTCTCTGGCAAAACCCATAACCAAAGATGCAACGTCATTGCTCAACAGCAATGGATCAACTCCACTGGCCATAACACATCCTTTCAGAACCTCCTGGATCGACTTGTCGTCTGGAGATATTTCTGATGGCCATACATCCCGATATGATTGTTGGCGCAAACCTATCGTGTAACAAAAACCGCTCAATGACCAAAGTATAGTTGTATCTTCCAAGATTCCACGTGAATCAGAATGTGCAAGCTGCACTGACAGTGCTGTAATAAAATTGGAAAACGGTGTATTGAAAGGCTCCCAATACTGATTGAACCTGTTTCCTAACGGCTCATACATACGATCCTTATCAAACTCTTTGGCGAGATCTGCTCTTTTATGCTCGTGCAATATTTTGAATAACTCAACAGCACCTTTACTACTTCCATGGTAGTTTCTCGTAAGTAGGGGCAAAAGAAGGGGACCTACATCTTCAGAGGAAAAAAGTTTTAACACTTCTCGAACCGCAAAATCGTACAATGCATCAAATTGACGGATTGGCGATGAACTAAAATCAAATTTCCCCCACGATTTATGATATACTGTGTCCAAAAGAGATGGGAGATCCAATAGAAACTCTTTAAGCTTTGGCCAGTCATGTTGCATCGAATTTGTGCAAGCCATGACCGCCAAAACTGCAATTCTTGTCCAGGGTTGTTCATGATTGACATATGAAGCTGTTGAAGACACTACATCCTGAGGATACTTATGACAAAGATCAAGAAGTTTATTTCCAATTGAAATTGCTTCCCAGGAGATCGGGCTTATGAGATACTTGGTGGCCGCTTCAATAACTTCTTTGAGAAGCTCATCAGAAGGAAGAAAATCACTTTCAATAATTGTTGAGAGTGCTGAAGAGATACCCTTGTGTGTAACGAAGCGATTTGACTTGATGTAGGACGCAAGAACCCTATCGATCAGTCCCAAAGAACTTGCAAACACAAGGACTTCCGACCATGATTTATCGGTAATGTGCGTTTCAATTTCACATCGACTTTTCTCTGGTGGCATTTTTTCAAGATAACGAGCTGCCGAATACTCACCGAAAGTCTTGTGAATGAACGTAGCCGCTTCAACACCGGCATGTTTTACCATCTCAACCATACCGTTCCGTTCCCAATAGTCAAAGCACTTCTCCGCTACCATGCATGCATTTAGCGAAGGGACTGAAAGAGCCGATGCAAGTTGTTCGCCACATCGTTGAAGCAAATCTGCAAGGTCGGCTGTGGGATCATGCAGTATCTCCCATGCAAACGTATCAAGAAATGTTGAAAGGATAACACTCGTCAGACAAGCATTAACGTCCGGGGCAAAGCGAGCTTTCTCCATTTGCTTGAAGAGACGCTCATATAGCTGTGTCCTGGTGCCACCAAAAGGTATCTTTTTGATCGCCAAAGCCGAAATAAGGCCAAGAATAAGTGGACTGCGGGCAGCAATCTTGGCATTATCACTTTGATTGATCTGCTCCTTTGCAAAAGCCAGCGTTTTTTCCTGTTCACTGGAATCATCAACAACAGAGCAGACAATGCGCTCTAAATCTTGAATTACACTGTATGATTCAAGCGGTTGAAGTTCATAACGCCGCCACTCCCCAAGAAGAGCAGAGGTGTAGCCAATCGGTCTTGTGGTGACAATAATCCGTGAGTTCGGATAGCCCGCAGCAAACTTCAAAAGTCCTTCAATCACAATACCCTGGTCACTACCAGCTTCATCCAATGCATCGCACAGGATTACCATCTGTGAAGCCAACCTGAGCGTATGCGGAGAGATAGCTAAACCTGAACCGTCGGTTCCGAGAGCAACAATGCCTTCTTCAAAACTGCACCCAGTCGCCCTCATTCGCTGAGCAAGGTTGTTAGCTGTAAAATGCAGTACAGGAAATCCCTCAAGAGAATAGGTTCGCGCAAGTTTCTTGAGCAAAGTGCTCTTTCCCATTCCAGGCCCACCAATAACCACACCAAGGCGAACAAAACGACCGAGAGTTTGCCCCTTGATGATTCGAGTATCACGTGATTCTCTGAGATTTCCTTGCGCCCAGGTATGGTAGTGCTCCAACGCCTCAGCAACCCCCATTGAGATTTCCGGATCTGTCGAGCCAACCCGGACACTGAGTTCAATCCAGGCATCATCCAGCGAAAGTGGTTTTGGGAACCCTGGGATGGAAATTCCACTGTTTGTGTCTGCCATCCATGAACAAAAAGCTGCTAACAGTGGACTTGGTGCGTCACCTTGCGATTTAAGAGCAATACCTTTGCTGAGCAACAATTGAACAACTGAATCGGCTGCACGTTTCCCTCGGTATGCAATCAGTTGGCTTGCATCATTGAGAAGAGTATCCCATGCATGATCAGTCTTGTCAACATCATCACAGATATTCCTGAGTATTGCTTTGGCTGCAATGATAGAGTCACCATTACCAATCGAAGCATTCACCGTGTAAACACGCAGGCGCTTTGCCACCTTGTCAACGCAAAGGCTCTCAGCCTTCATCCTCTCAATAAATGCTTGCGAAATAGACTTAAGCTCGTCATTTCTGCCTCCGGAAAGCCTTACCAAATCTCTTGCAAGCTCCTTTTTGATAGTTCCGCTGCTATTCGGACAAATAACAAGAATTCCATATTGAATATCATCATTCACTGCTCTGGCAAGCTTCATAAGGGCATCCCACATTTTTTGTCCCCTTGAGAGCCCTTGCTTTACTTGGACTTCAGCAGATGTTCCATCCTCAAACAAAATACCGATATCATCTCCTGCGCCTCCCGTTTCAGCACTAACTTCAAGAGGAATGTCATTCACGATACCAGCAAGCCATTCGAGCTTTACTCCAGCTGCGATGTGAATTTCGATTATGGCAGTGACAGCCGCCTGGAAGTTGATACCTCCGGCAGTGGCGCTTCCTCCCCCAGCTACAACTCCCTTCTGTGCCTTTTTTATCATCTGTATCTTCCTGATGGCTTTTTTGATCGATTCATTCCATCATCAAACTGTATCTACAAAATAATCACATCAAGCACAAGAAACAGCTTGCGTTACCGGCTTCTGAAGGAAAAGAATAATGCGGG
>JAAXWV010000135.1 GCA_013334845.1 Candidatus Roizmanbacteria bacterium
TAACATCCATTGCCTGTTGTGACGATACATACAGCTCAGTATGCTCAGTGCCTAAATGCCGTGCAACCGCCTTAGCATGTTCCGCCTCATTGTAAGCATCCTCGTCAAATCCGATTGAAAATGTTTTTATCGGGCGAGCAGACTGTGCTTGCATCAGCGCTACGATGGTAGACGAATCCACGCCACCGGAAAGAAAAGCACCCAAAGGCACATCGGCCATCATCTGCTGGCGCACAGCATCCCTCATTAAGCGTTCCAACGACATTACTGCATCACTGGAACTTCCAGCGAATGGCTGTACATGGCCGTCTGCCACCACTTGTTTTCCCGACCAAAACTGGGACACCCGCGGATCGCGCTGAGACAACGAGACGGTCAAGAGACACCCAGGTTGCAACTTCGCAATTTTTTGATAAATAGAATACGGCGAGGGAATACAGTTGTGTTGCATCAACAGGGCAAGAGCATTACGGTCAACATCAGCCTTAAACGCTGGGTGCACTCGCAGCGCCTTCAGTTCTGAACCAAAGAGAAAAGTATCCTCCTGCCAGCCGTAATACAACGGTTTTTCACCCAAACGATCACGCCCGAGAATGAGGACACGGGAAAATCTGTCCCAGACGGCAAAGGCAAACATGCCAATCGTCTTTTCTATCGTGGCCTGAACACCCCAGACATCAAAACATGCCAGCAGGGTTTCGGTATCAGAGTACCCGTGCCACTTGTGCTCTGAGTCAGTTATTTCCAATGACTTGCGTAGCACAAGGTGATTGTATATTTCACCATTAAAGATGATAACATATCGTCCACTGCCTGACACCATAGGCTGATGGCCTGCAGGAGAAAGATCAACAACAGACAATCGACGGTGAGCCAGACCAATCCCCGCCTCACAATCAAACCAAATACCTCCATCATCCGGCCCGCGGTGAGCAATGCTCTTTGCCATTTTATCTAAGGTAGTTTGTATATATTCAACAGAAAAAATTCTTTTCTGCAAAAAACCGGTTAATCCACACATAGGCTTTTTTTGTCTTGATGTTTTCGATAAAATTTCAACACTGAAACTGGAGTTAGACCAGCCACTATTTGCTTCAAAATGTACACATAATATTTTAGGGGATAACGAAGCAGCCGATAACCAATCAACATTGTTAGAGCAATATAAAGTCGGCTTGTAAGTGTTCTGCGACTGAACGTAGAGGTATTTTCGCGTACCTTATAGAGAGGCTCTTGCATGTTATATCCTTTATAACCCGTCGCAAAAAACCTGAACCAAAGATCATAATCCTGACCACGTTCCGTCCGTCTGGAGACTATGTATCCGCCAAGTTTTTCAAAAGCAGTTTTTCTCATCATAATCGTAGCATGATCGAAGCAAGGATTAGCAGCAAGTGAATATTTATCCGGACACTCGATTTTTCTCCGCACCGCCTTGTTTCCTTTTTCATCGAATACAATCATAGCTGTAGACACAACTGCGTAGTCAGGGTTTGCATCCAAAAAATCAACTTGTTTTTGCAGACGCTGCGGTAGAGAAATATCATCTCCATCCATGCGAGCAATATATTCCCCAGTTGCATACCGCAAACAATGATTCAGCGTATATGCCAACTTTGAGTTCTTAGCATTTCTGATCACCATTATTTTTTGGGGAAACTTTTTTTTATAACTCTGCGCTATCTCCAATGAGCTATCAGTCGAACAATCGTCACAAAGTATCAATTCCCAGTCGCTGAAAGACTGTGCAAGAATTGAGTCCAATGCCTCCGAAAGCGTCGCAGCACAGTTATAAATCCCCATGATGATTGAAACACGTCTCATATTATATGCACCTATTGATTACAAAAGCCATTGAAATATTGTATTTTCATTGATTTCATAGGGGATGAGCCCCGCCATTTTCGTTGTAAAAATATAGAAATATCCAATATGCCCAATCGTGAATGCATAATAAATTAATTTATTCGAGGCAAATTCTTGAATGTTTCTATATACAATCGGCCAAAGGAAGATCGAGGCAACTTGAAAGTAAAACGCAAGCCTTGTTAGTTCGCTGTATCCACCAGAAAAAGTTATAACGATATAAATTGTTGATCCAAAAATTAGCATATTCAGCAAACAATCATACGCTTTACGATCATTTGCCGAGATATTAGACCTAAAATAGATAAAGAAAACACTTAGCAAAAGGTAAAAAAGTGTCAACAATCTACCACCAGTAGTTTCTATATCTTTATAAATAGAATATTTATCAGAGATGAGTGCGCCAATGTCAAGAAATGAGTTAAAAAACAAGACTGCTACTGTAGCGCCTACAGCCACTTGAGCAACAAAAAGTAATCTGCTTTGTTGACGGAAAAGGAAATAAAGCGGTAGGGCAATAATTACAGTTATGTGAAAGCAAGAAGCAAGCATCACCCATAATGCATACCTAATGAAATTGCCGTTGATCAAGGATCCAAGAGAAAGCGTGAAAATAGCACATGCAATTCCCTGCCTGGCGCCGTTAAAAAAAAATGTATAATAACCCATAGTTATAAAAACAAAAAGAGTGACGGCAGGATTAACGGAAAATTTATAAATAGCTCGCATGTGACAGAAGACAACTACAACAGCAATCGCCGTCAGCAGCACCCAATACTCATCAGAAACAGAACGAGCAACACTTTGTAGCAATAAGTACCCAAATTCGTTCCTTGATTCGCTCATCAAATCGGTAAATGCCGCCTTATGTTCAAACGCAGTCGTATATGCTCTGGTATCCGTACCTACGTATTCTCCTCGCAACCCCGCCACCAACACCATGGCAGCAAAAGCTACAAATACGAAAAGTCTTGAAATAAGCTCGTTCCTTGTTATTTGAGCCAAAATGGCTGAGGATGTGACAAAAAAAAGGCAGAAAAAATATATCAGCATTGTATGCCTTGTATCACAATAATCAATTATCCTTTTGTTGTGTTGTGCAAGAGTTTTTTCTTTGTTTTAGAACCAATTTTGAGCACAAAACGTCTAAAAATAGTTCTAATTTTTTCTTTTGTGTGCTTTTCAACCAAACTATCAAAAGGAAGCTCATTTAAATGAGCAAGAAAATCTTGTCGTTTCTCAGGCAGGGAAATTGACTGTGTGGCGGCTTTATTATATTTTGTAGCTTGCAAATAATCTACAGGTTTGCAAATCAAATCTTTACTGATTGCTTGAAATACCTGCTTGCCTTTTTCAGAATTAATTAGTACTAGAGATATCCCCTTATCATCGTTCATTGCAGGCAGAACTACTTCTATACCCCAGAAGTCTGCTAAGGTTATGTCGCTTTCTCTATGTAAAGTTTTAAAATGACACTGATAGCATGATGGACGCAAACATAGATTTCTTAAAAATGCCTTTAAAAAATAATCTTTGCTCAAATCTCGCCTGTATTGTTCAGTGGCAAAGGTTACTTTCATGCTGAATTCGGACCAACCCGTATCCTTGTTTCTAAATGAAATCGTCTGTATCGGCCCTTTTTTTGAAAACAGTTCTAAATATTTATTCCAAGCTTTAGGAGATGGCACCCCGTGGCAGATTATATCCTGGGTTACTAAATACTCATTATCAGACCGCAGATACGATTTCAGCCCAGCAATTTGGCAAGGGGTTCCGGTAAACAACACCAATCTCTTCTGGTCGAGAAATCTCCCTACCTGTTCAAAAGCGCTACCGATTCTGCTTTGAACGTATTTAGAACCCCTCATTTTTTGCAAATCTTCACTTGTTTCAGCATAATCATGCACCACATTAAACCAATTATCAAAACAAGCACCAAAGACAACTCCGTTATTCCCAATTACATATTCTGCAATAGCCGTAAATATGCCACCAGAAGAACTTTGCATTCTGATATCGTTATTTATATGATGAGCGGCAAATGCAGTCGGCTTATTGTGAACTGCCACTCCATAAGTAATTGGGCAGCATTTCACGCATAGATTACAATCTATGCATGAATCCTGATTTATCTGGGGATAGCTGAAACCCTCTTGGTCAGATGCCATCGAAATGCTGTTAGTCGGGCAAACGTTAAAACAGGCATAACATCCAGTGCACTCGTATTTGTTATTAATATGCAGCATTCTTTTTAAACCTACTTCCGGACCGTAGTAGCGATAATGTCTGTCTAAAGAGAGCAATAATATAATTAATCATTTTGTATTGAGCAGCCCAATATAATATCATGTCTCTCAATTGCAACTTTTTATATTTAACCAATATGGAATATTGAGATTTGGATAAATCTCTGTCACCATATTTGCAGGCTATATGTAATTTTTTTCTTGCATAAACAGTAGTAATCAAATCCAGGCATCTTTCTTTTTCATGGACAGGCATTTCTATTGTATCAAGTGTGTTTTTCAGTATATCAACATGCTCATCACACCTAATAATTTCCTTGTCCTCAGTGTCGTCTCCGTTTGACATGG
>JAAXWV010000136.1 GCA_013334845.1 Candidatus Roizmanbacteria bacterium
TAACTTATCCCCTCCCTTATATACCCCCCCTTATAAGAGTTGTAATTAAGGGAAATGTGTTTTTTAAGCTGAGATTATCTGCAAGTCATTGATTTATATGACGATAAACCCTCAAAAAAGCCTGGATTTGGCTTGTAAGGAAATTGTAAAAAACGATGAAAAACGATATCGCTGGAGTATCCACTTGCCCCATCGGCAAGGAACATTGGGAATTTTTCGCTATAAGAATCGGCGGAAAAAAGTACACTTACATTCAATATGACTACAGATTGCCTGACGGTCGGCTCTTCTCGCGGGTCAGGCCGAGCCTGGAGGCTTGCCGAATTGATCGCGACATTTGGATCGGGGCAATTGCCCAAACCGACGAACTTGGCCCTAAAAAGGAGCAGAGAGCATGACCTTTGACTACATGTACTTCTGGATCGGTGGGCAGGCCTCCCAGTACGGGATAAAGGATTTCCAAACCCTCATGCCAAAGGAACGTTTCCGGCAGGAGTATGACAGCTTCACCTCGCCCCGTACCGGCCTTGCCCATTTCGCAGCTTTTAAAGAACATATTATTGACCTTTTATTGGGGGTTTAACCATGGACATGAATGATTTTGCAGGATCCGTCAAGGAGCTCCGGAAACGGATGGGCATCACCCAGAAGGAACTGGCGACAGCGGCGAAGGTTTCAAAGCGAACCGTCGAGAAGTGTATTACCGCCGGTCAAAAATCCAGCAGTTTTTAGCGGTGAAAAAACCTGCATCCTTAGAAAAAGGACAAAAAACAACACTGACGCTGTAGCGTAAAAATTTAAAACCCTGTGGTGGAAAAAGAAGCAAGATAAAGCTAACCGATAAATCACCTCAGCTGATTTGAGAGTTTGCTGAAGCTGTGTATCCATGGAGCCGTAAGGGAAGTATCTTTGACGCCTACAGAGAGGCAACTTTCCTGTATACGGGCAACTTGATCGTCTTCACAACCTCAACGTAAACTTTCTTTCTCAAGTATAAGAACCACACCCCAAAAGAAAATGAGAAGAAAATGCAATTTTTTACAAAAATGGCAAAGAATAAAAAAGATTGTTGGTTTTTTGACTGACAACACTGGGGACTTTTTCACTGTTAAAAACTGAAGAAAATTTCGCCGGCGTTAACAGAAGTGGGAGCAGGACGGGATTGTGCCCCAGAAGAGCACCCTTGCCACGCTCAAACGATGGTGGGGGGAGTTCCCGTGTGTGTCGGGGGCAGCAGGCAACCAGAAATGATTGTAGGGGCATCTGAGGCCTTCTGGTGGTGTGAGCATGCGGATGCCTATTGATGAGGCCATCGGGTATTTGACTGATGGCGTAGAGGACTGCGATAAAAAGACCTGGCTGAGGGGCGCGATGGACTCCCACTTGTCGCTCATGGGCTATCCTGGGGACGAGATCACGATTGGCCTCAATCTTTTTTTTGCTGAGGAGGTGCCAGATGGGCAAGTGCAGGACATGTGAGCACTGGTTGCCATGGTGGCTTTGCAATGAGGAGCGCACCCCGTCCGGTAATGCCGGAGATTACCTGGTAATAGATCTCAGGAACTCAATCTCGGATATCCAGCCGGGACTCATGTTTGGCAATGGATATCTCCTCTTCTTGGAAAGTCTCATGTGCCGTCTTAGATAATCTGGAAAAATTTCCTGTCTGTCGCCACTTCTTTCGGTTATGATAATTTGGAAATATGTGAACTTCTAAGGAAACCGTGGTCTGTCCCCGGTTGATGCCTGTGTGATATTGCTTTTGATGGAATTAGGAAACTATATAAAGAGTATTAGGGCAAGGGAGAGGCGGCAGTCAAATGAGCTTCAAAACAATGAGCTCATAGTGCCATCTAGAAAACTTAGACAAACCGACATTTAGACAAATTATGAAGACAATTGGATACATAGAAGAAGAAAGATTGTCACATATTCCAAAAAAATTATGGTTATCTCATGAGTTCTGCTTTTACCTTCACGACCAAATAGCTCATCTACTTATTCAGTATGAAAACAATGGAGTTCAAGACACTGTTGTTGAGGCATTGCTTCAAACTATTTCGCAAAGTGACACAGAAATTAAAGAGTTTAATATCATAGAGTTACTTAAGAACATGGATGGAGATGAGCCATATAGGCACCATATCTTTAGCCATGTGATTATGGCACTAACTTCTGACATGCTTCATTTCTTACATGAGTCACTTAAATGTTTTGAGAAGCATAAATTATCTGTTGCATTCTCACTGTTAAGAAAGCCACTAAAGGAACATTTGTTGTTTCTCTCATGGATTTTAGCAGATGAAGATGATTTCTTAACAAGGTTTGAGAAAGATACTCACAAAACTCTAAGTGATGTCAAAAAAGAGAAACAGTTATTTATTCTAAAAGAGGCAGCAAAAAAAGTAGCTGCCAGGGAGATGTTTGATTATGAATTAATCTGGAATATCATTTATTCTAAAAAACACGAAAATGGTTTTGAACCTACATGGCAACGTGCCACCCACTTAATTACTTACATGGGAGAATTCCAGAAGACAGAAGACTTCAATATCAACTTTATCTTCGAAAACAGCAGCATAAATGGTTACTACCATGAGTTTGTCTACTCAAAATTGCCATATATTCTAATGTTTTTAACTCAAATCACACTTGAGTGTTTTAGTAGATTATACCCATTACACAATAAAACTATAGACCACCTTATTCTAACCACTATGGGTTGTTATGAGTCATTATATTTAAGTGGAAGAAAACAACCAATAGCACGTTTATTTAAAAATTCATTCAAAGATTTCCTTCAATGTATTCATTGTGGGAATGATTTACAGATTAAAAGGAAATATGCTCCATTGTTTTATCTTCGCGAGCAACTGTATTGCGAACATTGTAACCTAATTACAGAGTTTCCGCTGTATTGGTTAATGTCACAGGCCAATTTATCCATCAACAGAGATAAATAAATATTTTAATGCTATCAAAAAAACAACATAAATAAAAGTAGTGGAACATCTGATAAGCTAAAACCATTTAAAGGAGACGGGATCAATTTGATCCTTATATAACAACCGAGCCTATCCATTTGGAATGATAGTTTGGAAATATCTTTACTTGGGAATTTCCTTAACCAAGGTCTATATGATGATATCATACTTTCAGTATATCTTCACAAATGGGATGATATACTGATCAGCCTAATAAATTGTTAGGCCTATGAAGGAGGGAAAAAATTGGTTTTTAAACTCCAAAAAGTATCAGACTATGGCACATCAAATTATATAGTTGCTAGGACATCTGTCCAAATTTCTGAACTACTTCGACCAATTCAGCTTGAAAAAGAAAAAGATGAAAAAATATGCGAGCTGTTTTTCATGAAAATTCAGCCTCGATTAATTCGCTGCTATGAAATTAGTAATAAAATTTCAGGTGATCTTGAAAAAATCGATGCTGATTTAAAAGAGAATGGCATTAAAACACAATCTGCTGGCAGGGTCGTTGAAGTTCCTCACGTGATGCAACTTACTGAAGATGTGGAAACATACCTTTATAACGCTAAATCGGTGCTAAGAGACCTTGCAGTTTTATTTGAAATATTTTTCAATAAAAAATTTGACCACAGTCGATATAGCGACATCTTGAAATGGGCAAAAGAATATTTTGAAAAAGACCATCCAATTACCAAATTCATTGAAGCAAACCAACCTTGGCTCAAAGACATAGTACAACGCCGTAACGCTGTTGAGCATCCGGGTGGATACTCTGGACACCTTCATATCAAAAATATAGAATTTGTAGAAGACAAGGAAAATTCGCATTTTGCCCCACCGACTTGGCATTTGAACGAGAATCCACCTACTCCTATTCACAATGATATTCAGGTAATTTTACGGAATATTTTAGAATTCAGTGAAATATTGTTTGTGTTGATATTGCAGACAATTGAAAGTCCGTTTCCCTTAAAATTCTACGAAATACCGGAAAAGGAAAGAGAAGAAAAGGCACCAGTTAGATTTGGTGTAACCATTGATCTAAATAATTTTAAAATAAAAAAAAATGAGACCTAAAGGGGAAATGGGAACGGATTTAGATTTATAATAAAATAATGCACCGGATTAACCGGAGATCATGAGGCTCTCAGAGTCAAGATATCTCCTCTCAGTGTTGACCCTATTTTAAGAGTGCCAGATTGATACTAAACCCATTAGTATCCGCACCGATTTGACCTCCCTATTGTTATACCTTATCGACCGTGCCCCCTCCAATCTCTACGGGGGTACGGAACAAACCATAAAATCGGACTTCACCGAGGTCTGCCAGTGCCCTTGTGCCAGGAACGAAAATCAATTTGTTCGATGCGGTGATCGTACCGAGGCCTCTGGCTATTCCCGTGGCACCGACAACGTCAATGCCGTGGCCCTGCGGATTTAGAAAACGTT
>JAAXWV010000137.1 GCA_013334845.1 Candidatus Roizmanbacteria bacterium
TTCATTGAAGAACAGAAAAAATTAGAAAAATCTACCATTAAGACCATGTTAGTGGTGGAAAAGAAACATGCCACGGATAAAATTGCTAAAATAAGAGGATTGCAACCAAAGTATGCTATATTGAATATTTTCCATAACCAATCAGATCCAAATACAACGATATTGGAAGAGGAGTTGTTGAGATTCCCGAAATCAGTACATGACGATATCGCGGATGCTTTATCCGAAGTGATAAACATCATTGTTCCGGTTAATAAAACAATTGACCGCGCAGTTAAAAAGCATAATCAAAATAGGCGCGCGGCAGTAATGTATTAGTTTTTTGACCTATCGATTGCAATATGTTATAATTGTCGTATATGGAATATCGTCATCGAGAACTTGATGAGGAACAAAAGGCCGGAGCGCTTTTTAAACCCTCACAAGAAGAAGTAAAAACAGTACAGCGCGTTTATCAGCGCTTTTTGGATATGCAGACGGAGCGCGATAAGGTTAGAAGAGAATTTGATGGCAGGACATTGGTTCAATACGTCAATGATTCAATGGACGCTTATAACGGTATTGTTTCAGACGAGATTAAGGCTACCAAGAATAATTGGCAGTCTTTATCTTGGGATCATCTCACGCGCGGGAAGGTAAATACTACTATCGCCATGATTGTAGGAGCTAGGCCGTTCGTATCTCTAACTGGCAAAAACAGAAAGTCACATGAATTTTCAAATAATATGCTCGACATATATGAGGATACATGGAAACAAGAAAAGGGATCATATAAGCTTTTCTTGCAGGCTTTATCGGCATGTACCAAGGGAACGGTTATTGTTGAAGAAATGTATACCGAACAATGGGTGACAAGAAAAGATATCACTAGAATCGATCAGGAAACAGGCCAGATTGATTATACTGAGAAAAAAGTAATAAAGGGAGGTGTCGGGAAGGTTGAAGCTGAAATTGTAGATTTGATTGAATTTTATCCGAATGAAAATTCGGCCGAAATAGAGCATGACTGCTGCAAGCTTAAAAAATACACCAGGAAGGCTTTTCTGAATAAATATGGAAAATACCCCAATGCAGAATTTGTTACGGCTGGAAATATGAAATATGACCACCAGAGCGCTTCTTATAAGGAAGAAGCTACTGATAAGTCTAGCCTTATATCGGTTTTAAGCTATTATAACGAGGACTGGGATGAGTATATAGTTCTTGCTAATAATTTCTGGCTTAATAAGCAGAAAAATGACAAGATAGCTCCGATTCCTTTTGATCATCATAAACTTCCTTTTGCTAAGGGAGTATTCGAACTCGCCGATGAAAAATGCTTCTACGGAAAATCATTGCCTGATCTTACTCGAGGAGAGCAGGATCCGGTAAATGCGATTGAAAGACTGATGGTTGATCGAGAAATACTTTCACTTAATCGTGGATTTGTTTTGGGTAGCGGAGTGGAAATAGACAGCGAAGAACTGTATCCAGGTTCTATGAAGCATATTACAGGCGGGAATCCTAACCTCCCGATAGACCATCAGATCATGGAGCAGACCATAAGCGGAGCAAATCAGACAGGATTCCAGTTATTGGGCGTCTTAAAGAACAATTCCAATGTAAATACCGCTATCGATCCAACATCGCAAGGTGTCCATTCCGGTCGAAAAACAAAGGGTGAGGCCATGCTGCTTGATGAGAACTCCCGCCGAAACATGGGACCTTTCACCATCCAGATATATAAGCTTCTCTGGGATCGCGCAGAACTTCGCATCCCTAACATCGTTCAATTCTACACATCTCCGATTCAGACCGAAGTTTTAAAAGATAAACAAGGATATCCAGAGCTTAATGAAGAAGGAGATCAGATTGAAGTCGGGAAAAAATATCGAGAAATCGCTGTAGATAAGCCAGGTAAAGATACTAAGTGGTTTGAAGTTGACCCCAAAATGAAAGGAACAACCTACAATATCCGCTTTATTGAAGATTATGAAATGCCGCAGTCTCAATCAGCCCGCCTGGAAATGGCCAAAACTATGATGAATGAAGCTAAAACCAATCCCTTGCTTAATGCGGACGAAATAACAATAGAATACATCGAATCACTCAGAAAAAACCCTGATCGGTTCTACATAAAGCCGACTACTGAAGCTATACAATTTCAAAACGGGCAAAAATTGCCACCTAAGAATACTCAAACACAATGATTAAAAAATTCATTATAAATTTAGTTTTCAGGTATTATTTCAAAAATTCTTATAGCCAGCCTCTGAATGAAACTCAGCAGAATTATTTACTAACTAAGATGGCAAATACTCCCGGAATGGAGTCACTGCCTTTGTTTCTTGAGCAATGTGCGACTAATGCGCGAAATAAGTATCTCTATACGAATGATCCAATATTCAAAGGTTCTATCATGGCTTATACCTATTTATCAGATCAATTAAAGAAAAGAAAAGTATCCGGACCGAAAAAAGATTTGACTGCAGATGAAAAAGTTGGTATAATGAGAGGTAGAGGATATTAAATCACCTTAAAAACCTCCATCACATTACGATTGAGAACTGAAGCTTGGTTCTGAATATCTTTGTGATGGGAGGTGTTCGGGGCAAGACTCCACGACTCAAATCGTGGAGTCTTAATTTTACTCTAAGCTCACTCGCGGGATGCCACCCGGTTCAATAGATAAAACTATCGTGAACAAAACAGGTTAGAGCCAAAAAAAATTATGGAACCAGTTAAAAAGGACGGCGAAGAAACCAAAGAAGACGAAAAAGTTGAAAAGACTGCCGAGGAATTGGCCGCTGATCAAAAAAAGTCTGAGGAAGAAGCCATCCAAAAAAAGGACGAATTTGAAAAGGAAAAAGATGTCGTTCCTTCAGGTAAATATAATGAGGCTGTTCGTAAACAACGCGAACTGGAACTCGAGAAACGTGAATTGGAGAAAAAACTCCAGGAGCGCGGATCAGAGATTAAGCCTGTAAAGAAGGTTGTTATCAAGGACGAAGAAGAGGAAGACGAGGACGATGATGAAGGTGACGATAAAAAGAAACCAGTAAAAAAGGAAATCGATCTCGAGGCCATTGAACCTATCTCTAAGGAGGTAAAAGAACTTAGGGAACGCATTGACCAGCGTGATGCTGATGACAAGAAGAAACAGCGTACCGCTTTCTTTAAGGCCCATCCGGAATATTTAACTGATTCTGAGAAGTGGCAAGAACTCTTGGACGAAATGGATAACTCTCTTAACCCTCATTCCAAGGACAATTATTATAAGCAGCTTACTAAGGCCCATCGCCTGATTTCAGGAGATTCCGACAAATATAAAGATGAATCGGATATTGAAAGGAAGAAGAGAGAGATGGCTAGTGAAGCAGGACGAGACAATGGGGCTTTAAAGGCTCCTGGTAATAACAAGACCGCATTGGATGAGCGCTCGCTTAGATTGGCTAAAAAAATGCCTAGAGGATTCGAGTTCAAGCCGAAAGAGTAATTAATTTAAGATTAAAAAAATGGCAGCAGGAAAATACAAGTTTCACGATGGTGAAAAAATTAGATTGACCAGGGCCGCTATTGCTACAGCTACAGCTATCGAAGCTGGAGACTTGGTAGCGATTGATAGCGGTCTCATAATCAAGGCGGTTGCAGCTTCAACAGCGGTAGCTTTTTGTCCAGATGGACATGCGGCTAACTCTGGGACAAGCGTAGAAGTGACAGTCGGAAACGACTTCACATTGAAGGGAACATCAGATGCAGCTTTCGCTATCACTGATAAGGGAGTAGCTTGTGGTATCGATGATACTACTCAGTATATTGACCTTAGTGATACATCTGGAACTGATGTGTTGAAAGTAAGCATCGCTGAAGACGCTGGAGTTGTCGGCTCCACCGAAGATGTTGTTGTAAGAATTAATGTTCCTTTGTTCTAGTCATAATAGGCTAAATCTAAAGTAAAAAAACATGACACCACAAGAATTTGCCTTACAGGCTATCAAAGGAATTGCATATTCTTTTGACAACGGAATGTCAGCCAATTTGGATCTATATGTAGATAACCGAGTTATCGACATGTACGACACTGACGAAGTTTTCGAAATCTTCACAAGTACTGAAGGTATGAGCGGAGCTAAGAAATTGGCTCGTAGAGAAGCTGCTCCAATTTTGCAACTTGAAGATGGATATTCTGTCCAGATTCAGGAAAACACTTTCGGAGGCGCTATTGAAGTTCCTTTCGAAGACTACCAAAGATGGCAGAAAGACTCTACTTTGAAAGTAGACAAATATTTGGAAATCCAGAGAAATATGCTGATGGAAACAAACAAGAAATTGTTTGTTGACGAAGCTTTCATGTTCTTCAATTATGCGTTCGTAACGACATATTATGCCGCTCCGGACACAGCCGCTTTCATTGGAACGCAC
>JAAXWV010000138.1 GCA_013334845.1 Candidatus Roizmanbacteria bacterium
GACTCAATACTACGACTACATACAGTCTGACTAAACAAATCCTAGACACTTTTAGTTGATAAACGGTATTGCTTAGTAAGTTGGTATTCACTAGTGTAAAGTATCAAAGTAAAAAATACTTGACATAATGTAAATATTATATTACATTATGCTTCTATGAGAATTAGGATCAAAGCTAAGACTCTTGGCTCCATAAGCCGTATAAATCCCTTAAAGATCGTTATCAACTGGTGGAAAATGAGGGGCATAAAGAAGTGGCTTCTGTTTTTTGTCTTCTGTATCGTTCTCCTTGTCGTTTACCGTATAGTTCTTGGATCAGTTAACCGCGGTAGGCCTGATTTGGGTAAATATGACATAACTACAGTTACTAAATATGATCTAACAAAAACAATTACCAAAGAGGGAACATTGCATTTTGCTGGTGTTGTGGATTACCCCATGCCCGCTTCAGGCATCATTACTGACACATGGGTACAAAGCGGACAAGAAGTTACCAAAGGACAAAGAATTTTAGGTTTCCAAAGCACAGCTTCGCAAGAAGATCAGGCTACTGCAATAAGCCAATATCTTGCCGCTAAAACCGCACTGGAAAACGCTAAGGTAGCAAAAGATAAAAGCCAGGTTAATCTGGAAACAGCTCGCCAGAAAGTTCTTGAGACAGCTCAGGCCAGACAAAATATGGATGATCGTTTTGCTTCAGGTAATCGCCAAAATCCAGCAGCCAATCGACCAAATCAGGACTATACCGAAAATGAAATTGAAGCTATTAAGTCTACGGAAACTGAAGCTCGATCCAGCTTTGCTATTGCCGAAAAAGAGTTCTATAACGCTGACGGTACTATTCAAGCAGCTCAAGCGGCTTTAAATTTAAGTTTGTGGAAATATCAATTGACCAAAGACGCTGTTGTTACCGCTCCAGTTAACGGATTGTTGGTCAACCTAAACTTCACGAAAGGTGAAGTTGTAAACCCTAAAAGTGATTTTCTATTTAGGATTATCAGTTCCAACGACCTTATTATTACCCTTAAAGCCAGTGAAGCCGAGGCTGTTCAATTTGAAGTCGGACAAGAAACAGAGTTTAAGACAGCAATTTATCCTGACTTAAAATTCAAGGGTAGGATTACGGCGGTTGATACCATCGGAACGGAAGTTAAAAGTGATACGGGGACGGTTACTGAGTATGTAATAAAAATAAAGCCTGAAGAAACCGATAAGAGATTTCTCTCTCCGATGACTGTTGATACAGATACTATAGTCCAGAGAAAGTCCTCAGTCCTGGTTGTCCCAAATTCTGCAGTTAGTTATAGCGGAGGTAAACGCACAGTTACTCTAGTTGTAAACGGACGAACTCAAAAAAAAGAAGTTAGTCTTGGGATTATCTCCGATAACGGCACTGAGATTGTTTCTGGACTTTCCGAGGGAGACAACGTTTTGACACCCAAGGCTAGTAAGCTTTAACTTCTATGGCTAACATTATCAGTCTAAAAAACATTCATAAAACTTATGGTTCAGGTGAATCAGTTTATGAGGCTTTGAAGGGCGTCACTTTAGATATCCAGGAAGGAGAAATGGTAGCAATCATGGGACCATCAGGAAGTGGAAAATCAACATTAATGAATATTATTGGACTTTTGGATTCTCCAACTTCAGGACAGTATGTCATTGAAGACAAAGATACTAATAACTTAAATGACGACCAGATGTCAGAACTGCGCAATCAAACCGTAGGATTTATCTTTCAGTCGTTTAATCTGCTTAATAGGATTTCAGTGTTGGAGAATGTACAAAGACCAATGGTTTACGGCGGGATCTCTAGTGGAGAAAATAAAAAGCGTGCCTTGGATAATTTGGAAAAAGTTGGCTTGTTAAGTAAAGCCGACTCTTTTCCTACTCAACTTTCAGGAGGACAAATTCAAAGAGTAGCAATTGCCAGAGCCTTGGTTATGAACCCTGCGATTATCTTAGCCGATGAACCGACTGGAAACCTTGATACAGCTAATTCAGCACAAGTAATGAAGTTGCTTTGTAATATTAATAAACAAGGTAATACCGTTATCATAGTTACTCATTCGGATGAGATTGCCTCATATGCCGAGCGGAAAATAGTAATTCGTGACGGCTTAATTTCTAATGATATAAGAATATGAACTATAAAAGTATACTTTTTGAAGTATTTAGATCAATGCGGGCAAACTTGCTACGCACCACTCTTACGATGATTGGTATCGTCATTGGAATCGGCGCTGTGGTGGCCATTATGTCGACTGCCGATTCTGTTACCGCTACCGTCTCTTCCGAACTGGAGAAGACTGGCTTAAATAGAATAGCTATTGGCAGGCGTTTTAATGGCGGAACAATCAGAATACTTGATGATTCCACAATCCATTTTCTTAAATCTTTAAGTATTGCTGGGGTTAAGGATTATCAAGGAAGTATCTCTGTCGATTCTCAGGTGCGTGATTATATGACGGGTGAAGCAGCCAGAATTTATCTGAGCGGAGCGACAGAATCTACAATGGACAATCTAAACTTAAAAATGCTTGTTGGTCGAGGAGTCATCACTGAAGAAGAAAATCAATCCCAGGCAAAAGTTGTTCTGGTCAACGGAACATTAGTTAAAAAGTTTTTTCATTCAGATCCCGAAGCAGCTATTAATCAAATAATAAAGATAGCGGGCGCTTCTTTTAAGATAGTCGGGGTTTATCAAGCAGATCCTTTTTCTAGAAACGCTAATGGTATTGTTCCGCTTCAGACGCTCATGACTCAGCCATTTGATAGTAACGGATACAGTCAAATTGAAGCTGTTCTGGATCCCAATGCTGATGCAAGTAGCGTTCGTGAGCAGCTACTCGCTGCTATGCTTAAAAAAGGTGGTTTTACCGATGAGGACAAAGCTAATTTTTACATCTCCAATCCTAGACAGGAACTTAATACTTTTAAGCAATTTATGCTCGCCGCTTCGGTAGTTATCGCGCTCATAGCAGCTATTTCCTTGGTGGTGGGAGGAGTGGGAGTTATGAATATTATGTTGGTTACTATCTCAGAAAGAACGAAAGAAATTGGTTTAATGCGTTCACTTGGAGCTAAAAAAAGAGATATTGTCAAACAGTTTCTGCTAGAATCGGTTTCTTTGACAATTGTCGGAGGAGTAATTGGCGTGGGTTTAGGAATACTTGTCGCATATGCCACTATCTCGATAATCAACGTGTTTGATTCCATGCCCGATTTTATCTTTACCATTAGTTTTCCAGGAATAGGTATCTCACTATTGGTTTCGGTGTTTATCGGTCTTATATTTGGGGCGTATCCTGCAACTCGTGCATCTAAACTGAGTCCAGTTGAGGCTCTTAGGAGGGAATAATTGTTGTATTTTTATTATGAATAGAAAAAGATATATACAACTTCGAGTAATCGTTACCCTATTTGTAGGAGTGATTGTGGCTTTGGCAGTTGTCCGTGGAAGCTACCTTCTGGCAGCCGCCGGAGTGTTGACAGGTATGGTATTTATGGGACTGATTCGATCAAAAGCCAAGATCAGAACTGATGAAAGGGAATTAACTATCGGAATTGCCGCTTTTCTTTTGCTTCTACCTTCGAAGATGGACATCAATATTTTTAGTAAAGGAGAGTGGTTGTTTGCTGAGTCTTTGGGGATGGTTTTTGCATATCTTACAATGTTTTTGATTGCTATTTATGCCATCTCGTATCATTTTTTCAATAGAAAGTATGGGGGTGGCGGTAATGAAGAATAAATTAAAGGTTTTTAGAGCCATGCATAATCTGACACAAGAACATTTAGCAGACAAAATTGGCGTCAGCCGTCAGACTGTCATAGCTATTGAAAGCGATAAATACCTGCCATCTTTAAGCTTGGCATTTAAGGTTGCCAAACTGTTTAAAGTTAAAGTCGAGGACATTTTTATTCACGAGGAAAAGGAGAATAATGATAAAACTCTCCGCGACCTTTCCTAGTAATCTAAAGCATTGAGGAGTGACAGTTACTAATTGATTAGTTCTTTTAGTTGTGCTATATTGAGTTAACTGTATTCAATTCAGGCGCTCTCGCGAGGGGGTGCCTTTTTTTGTGGGTTGAAATTGCGAGGGACTTGGGAACCTCCCCCTGCCATGCATCATCATGCAATGACAGAGTGAAGGAGGACGAAAATAATGGTTTGAGCTTTTAACAATATAATTAAATATATGGGATATAGGATTGACAAACCGAAAAGGTTGTTGATTTACTGGTCGAATATGAAAACTCAATTCATAGTTTTCGGGTGAATGGTATATGATGGCGCGGTCAGTCAGAAGGCTGTATTAAAAAATATTAGTTTGGTCGTTATACTGGGAAATGAGTACTAAACCAAAG
>JAAXWV010000139.1:0-3423 GCA_013334845.1 Candidatus Roizmanbacteria bacterium
GGAGGCAGCAGTGGGGAATCTTGCACAATGGACGAAAGTCTGATGCAGCGATTCCGCGTGGAGGATGACGCATTATGGGGTGTAAACTCCTTTTCTGGTGGAAGAAGAATGACGGTACACCAGGAATAAGAGACGGCTAACTACGTGCCAGCAGCCGCGGTAATACGTAGGTCTCAAGCGTTATCCGGATTTACTGGGCGTAAAGTGTCCGTAGACTGATACATAAGTCCGTTTTCAAATACTCCGACTCAATCAGAGAAAGGGGATGGATACTGTGTATCTAGAAATTATTAGGGGTTAGTGGAATTTCCGGTGGAGCGGTGAAATGTGTTGATATCGGAAAGAACGCCGAAAGCGAAAGCAGCTAACTATGATATTTCTGACGGTGATGGACGAAAGCTTGAGTAGCAAACGGGATTAGATACCCCGGTAGTTCAAGCTGTAAATTATCCTCGCTAGGTGTCTCCATAACTTTTGTGATAGCATATGTTATTATAAAAGTTATGGAGGTGCCGTAAGTTAACACGTTAAGCGAGGCGCCTGAGTAGTATATTCGCAAGAATGAAACTCAAAGGGATAGGCGGGGGAACACACAAGCAGTGGATGATCTAGATTAATTGGATACTAAGCCAAGAATCTTACCCAGACTTGACATGGATTGTGTCTACGATGAAAGTCGTATAGCTGTAGCAATACAGCGCTTTTCACAGATGGTGCATGGTCGTCGTCAGCTCGTGCCGCAAGGTGTCTAGTTAAGTCTAGTAACGAGCGCAACCCTCATCGTTAGTTAAATATGTCTAACGAGACTGCCCGCGTAAGCGGGAGGAAGGAGAGGATGACGTCAGATCCTCATGCCTCTTACGTCTGGGGCTTCATAGATCATACAATGGGTAGTTACAGCGAGAAGCGATACCGCAAGGTGGAGCAAATCTTTAAAGCTACCCTCAGTTCGGATTGTAGTCTGGAATTCGACTACATGAAGTTGGAATTGCTAGTAATGGCGAATCAGCCATGTCGCCGTGAATATGTCCCTGTTCCTTGCACTCACCGCCCGTCAAACCATGGGAGTTGAGGTTCTTTGAAGACTCGCATTGCGGGTTAAGGAGAAAATCGATGACTGGGGTTAAGTCGTAACAAGGTATCCCTACCGGAAGGTGGGGATAGACCACCACCCTAAAAACCCAACCAATACAACCAAATTATTAACCCATGACTTTATCTCTTGTTATTACTACTGTTGATCACAGCGAGAAAAACACGCCTAATAAGCGTGTTTTTTGCGTACTCGGAAATTATGCTGTCACAAATCTGATTCAGCTTCGTCTACCACAGTAGATAGGAAGATTTTTTGTTTGGATAAACGGGTCTTGCTATAAAAAAATTTTACATTATATTTATTTCAACAATGGTAAATTCTTATCAAATATTTTTAGTAACTCCAGCGATGGATAAAAATATCGTGGCCTCTGAGACAAAAGTGCGGCTTTTTGGAAATGTATACAAACCCAGATCGACGTAAACACACCACTTTTGACATCACAGGCTACGGAAACATACCGTAGCCTTTTTATTAATTTTAAAGATACAACAATGGTAAACTTAGAAGATGAAAGCCTGCAGAAGCTAGGTATCAAGAGGATTCTCAACTACTTGCGGAACAAATATATGGGAGAAAAACAAACCTTCATCCCACTACTATTCGCAAGAATTGCTTTGACTATCATGGGATTACTCCCAGCATTATATTACAAACAGATCGTCGATCTGATAGCCAATTTTACTGGTGGAGAAAAAACACTTATCGTGAGTTCAGCTATTTCTCTTTTGCTGATCGTCGTCTATATCAAAGTCATCAACAATGTCTTTTATAGATTGGCGGATTATTTTATGATCACCCAGTATCTGACGCTCTCGAGAAAGATCTATCTAGAAGCCTTCAATTACGTGCATAAGCATTCGTACAGGTTTTTCTCAAACAACTTCACTGGATCACTTATCAAAAAAATCAACAAACTAGTCTGAGCATATGACAAGATTACCGACATCTTCGTGTTCGACATCTCCAATATCGCATTCAATGCTATCGTGGTGCTCGTCATCATCGGGATGCAAAATATTCGACTCTCGGTCGTATTCTTTGTCTGGCTCGTGCTCTTTATTTTGATTCAGTATTTCTTGTACAAGCGAAATTACCCTAACGAAGTAGAAGCAAATGTACGGGATTCCAAGGTCTCAGGCGTGCTTTCAGATACTATCACCAACAACTACAATATCAAAACTTTTGCATCATTATCTAGGGAGAGCAACTATTTTGATTCCGTATTGCTGATGCGAAAATCCAAAAATCGGAAAAGATGGAGTAGGGCATTAGTGATTTGGTCGACGACAGGTTTACTGATGGTCTTGCTGGAATTTGTCATCTTCTATCTTGCCGTCAAATTATGGAGCGGAGATTTGATCTCGTTATGAGTGTTCGTTCTCCTTCAGACATACATGTTCAAACTCTTCGAAGAACTTCGGAGCATCGGAAATGTCTTCAGACATCTCTACGAATCATTCTCAGAGGCAGCAGAAATGTTGGAAGTTTTGGATGAACCACATGAGGTCATCGACCATTCGCACAAGGCTATACAAGTAGACAGTGGAAAGATAGAATTCAAACACGTGAACTTCAACTATGCAGGCGATAAGCCTATCTTCCAAGATCTTGATCTCAGGATCAAGGCAGGAGAAAAGGTCGCTATCGTGGGAGAATCAGGCTCATGAAAAACCACACTCGTAAAATTACTCTTCAGATTCTTTGATATCCAATCAGGAGAAATCTGTATCGACGATCAAGACATTGCTACCGTTTCCCAGGATAGTGTAAGACAAAATGTTTCTATGGTGCCTCAGGATCCAATCTTGTTTCACAGGACCATTAGAGAAAATATTTCCTACGCAAATCCTACAGCGACGGAAGAAGAAATCATCGCTGCAGCCAAGATGGCGAGATGTCACGACTTCATATTATGATTACATAAGGGCTACGAAACGCTGGTCGGGGAGCGCGGAATAAAACTCTCCTGAGGCGAAAGACAAAGAGTGGCAATCGCGAGAGCTATCCTTGCCAACACAAGAATTCTGGTCCTTGATGAAGCAACATCATCGCTCGATTCAGAATCAGAAAAACTTATCCAGGAAGCTATGGACGAAGTGATGAGAAACAAAACAGTCATCGTCATCGCACACAGACTTTCTACGATTATGAAAATGGACAAGATTATCGTGATGGATCAAGGTAAGATCATCGAAACTTGAAGCCACAAAGAACTCTTGGGAAAGCTGGAATGAACCTACAAAAAGTTGCGGGACATCCAGAGTGGAGGATTCAGCGAAAAAACAGATGATTAATTAAGGCGATAAACAGTTGATAAACGGTCG
>JAAXWV010000139.1:3433-4368 GCA_013334845.1 Candidatus Roizmanbacteria bacterium
AAATAATAAAATTTTAATGCAAAAAAAGGCCGCCACAAATGGAGGCCTATATGTGATTAGAACTTATAAAGTTCTGAAATTGATTCATTAGTTTCGTTCTTATAGATAGCTGTCGCAAACATTTCAGCTATCGACGCAACTTTGATTTTTGGATGATCTTTTTTGAAGAGTGGAATGGAATCAGTAACCACAAGCTCATCGATAGGTGATTTCAAGAGCTTCTCATATGCCGTATCTTCGTCTGGTTTATCAGATAAGACGGGATGTGATACAAATGCACGTACTGATTTTGCTCCTTCTTTTTTCAAAAGCCTGGCAGCCATGCACAGTGTATCGAGTGTGTCAGCGACATCATCCAATATCGCCACATCTTTACCGGCAGGAGATTCGCCAATCATTTTCATTTCCTTCACCTTATTCGGCGTGTCTAGCAGACGGTTTTTGTACATAATATTAAACGCGTCATATCCAGCAGCCTCAGCATAAGATTTTATCCGCTTGGTTCCACCCAAATCAGGAGATATCCAAACAAGATTTTTTAGGTCCATATGCTGTTGGATATAAGGCCAAAACACATAGCTCGCATAGAGATGGTCCACAGGAATATTAAAGAATCCCTGTATTTGATCAGCATGTAAATCCATGGTAATTATCTTATTTGCACCAGCAACAGTAATGAGATCAGCCATCAATTTTGAAGAGATAGACACGCGTGGTTCATCTTTTCGATCCTGACGTGCATATCCATAATAGGGAACCACGGCGGTAATCCTTCTGGCGGAGGCACGGCGAAGAGCATCAACCATGATTACCAACTCCATTAGATGATCATTCACTGGGGTGCATGTCGGCTGAATGAGGAACACATCGGTACCTCGAACATTTTCTTTCAGCTCAACAAAAATCTCTCCGTCACTGAACTTTCGCAGATCTGC
>JAAXWV010000140.1 GCA_013334845.1 Candidatus Roizmanbacteria bacterium
CAACATTCATTGTTTCATGGTTAATAGCCTCAACTTTAAAGTTAAAGAAGACTTCCTTTGGTGTTTTTTTGGTTTCCACCATGATTATGAATACCGGAATGTTGTTGCCGTTCTTTTTGGCAATGTATGGAACTGCTGGACTTATTAATTTGTCATTAGTTGATGTAAGTAATGCACTTATTACTTTTAGCTTTGTCTATTTTATTGCTGCGAAGCATGGTGAAGGAGGCACAGGCACAAAGCTCATTATACAGAAGGTATTGTTTGCTCCTCCTATCTGGGCAACCGTAATTGCACTCGGTTTAAATCTAACTCATATACAATTACCATTTATTGTCTCAAATCTTCTTCAGACGATTGGCAATCTAGCAACCCCTCTCATCATGCTTGCACTTGGCACCTATTTTAGTTTTCAGGTTAAAAATATCTGGAAAGTGTTGCCAGCAATTTTTATTAGATATGGGTTTGGACTCTTAGTTGGTGTTGTTTTTAGCTCTCTTTTTCATTTAGAAGGACTAACTCGAATTGTGGTAATCCTGGCAGCTGCCGCACCCATCGGATTTAATACCCTCACTTTTTCATCTCTGGAAAAACTGGATATGGAATACGCTGCGAGCATCGTTTCCTTATCGATGCTATTGAGTTTAGTCGTCATCCCCCTTTTATTCGTACTTGTAAAATGACATGGAACAAAAACTTCTGAAAAAATTCCTTCTCAATTCCAACGGGGCAGGGTATGCCGGCGGTGAGGAAAAGAAGTGGATTAAGGAGCCCGATGGTTCTACTACTATTCCCTACGAGAGCGGAGAATGGAAATCACATGATAATTTTTTCGGAGGCGAACCGTACGGAGGAAGAATGGTGGTATTTTTTCAGAATAAGCCCGTGTGGATGATGGTGTATTACGGATGGGTAGAGGAGGGTGTCGAGGCTGATGCGGTTTACAGAATACTTCGCGAAGCACTGAAGCGAATGCCAGCAGAAGCTCCTTACCGTGGCCCAGCACGCTATGAGGCAGACGGCTACATTTATCTGAATACCTGGGAGGGAGATCTCACCCGGTACTCGGGTGAAGAGCAGATATTTGAGGGAGAAAAGCTGATTTACAAAGCGTATTATCGCGGTGGAATAGTGGATAAACGCGCCGGGGTGTGACCGGGATCTGCTATACTGTCAACCATGAGCTCTGCATTTGTTAACGTATCTCTTTTTTCTCTCTTCTGGGCCATCCAGATTTTCATCTCCAAAGTAGGTTATCGGGCTGGAGCAGAGGTAGTTCCTTTTACCATTCAGACAAACTTTTTTGCCATCCTCTTGATCACGCTCTACGTGCTAATCTTTAAACGTGCCAGTCTCAAACAATTGACTCTCTACACGTTGTCAGGGTTGGTTATTGCGAATGCAATCCATAACGGATTCGGAAGTTTTTTTAGCAATGCTGGCATCTCACTTACCACTGCAATCAATGCGGGGTTTCTTATTCAATTCACGACGGTCACCACCAGCTTATTAGCATGGACAATCTTGAAAGAGAGGATGACGCTTTCAAAAGCAATTACGATAGCGGCAATTATGGTTGGCACGTTTCTGCTTGTCACAAAGGGTCAAATGATAACACCTCATATTGGTGATGTACTATTACTATTGGCGTGTCTATCGTGGTCAACAGGAAATGTTCTGGTGAAAAAGATTGTCTCAAAACATCCGGTTGATAATGATGCTGTTACATTTTTGAGGCCCATAGCCGAGGTTCCCGTTTTTCTGGGATTTATCATGGCTGCTCCTCTTTATCCGGTAACTACTCAGAAAATGTTTCAGGCAAATATTTTTGATATACACTATTTGGGCTATGCGTTTTTAAATGGGTTTTTTGTGATTTTACTGTGGATCTTTTTGAATAGAACATTGAAGGTGGCATCGGCTTCGTATATGACTATGATGTCTTCACTTACTCCGGTGTTGGTTGCGCTGTTAGCAATAGCATTTCTGCACGAATCGTTGGAACCAATACAATGGGGAGGAGTTTTCATTATTATCATATCGAGCTATGTTACCCAAATTATAAATATTGAAAAACATTAATATGAAAAAAGCGATTACTATAGCAAGAGAAGCATCGGTGAAGTATTTGATACATCTGGGACTGGAACAGGAGGAGGCAGAATTGGTGATGGAGAATATTATTGAAGCAGAATTAGCAGGTAGAAAGACTCACGGTTTGACTCGTCTCATTTCATTTACTCGTCAGCTCAAAGAAAAGGAAGTGAATAATGATCCACTCAAACTTGATATCATTCATGAATCGCCCACTTTGCTCCATATCGACGGACATCGAAAACTAGGATACGGAATTATCTATAAGTCGTTAGATCTTGCTATAGCAAAAGCTAAACAATCAGGTTTAGTCTCGGTAGGAATAAAAGATCTTGGGGCAACAGGCTATATTGGAGCCTATGCTCGCAAAGCAGCTCACGAAGATTTTATCTATATCGGTTTTCACAACTCGGCAGGCGGCTTGATCCCGCACGGAGCAAAAAAAGATCTCTGGGGGACAAATCCGCTCACGGTGGGTATTCCCACAGATCGAGAACCGGTCATTCTCGATATGGCATCTGCCTCAATCACAATTGGTGATATTTTACTGGCTCAACGGGAGAAAAAAGAAATACCCTCGGGAGTTGCACTTGATCGCGAAGGAAAACCCACAACCAATCCTATTCAGGCCTATGCGGGCGGGATCCTGCCCATAGCCGGCTATAAAGGATCAGGTTTAGGGCTTATCATTGAGTTACTGGCCGGTGCTCTCACCGGATCACGGGTCGGCTATTCGGTGCCGGGAGGCTGGGGATCTTTTTATATCCTTATTGATCCCTCACAATTTCGACCAGTCCCGGAATTTAAACGTGATGTACAGACTGCGCTAGAGGAGCTTAAAAACGCGCCAAAACTGGAAGGCGTGAGCGAAATTTATTATCCGGGAGAGCAGTCGAATGCTCAGCGAAAAACTCACATTCAAGAAGGTGTGATCGAGGTCAGCGATGCATTGATCGAACTATTGCACCTTTAAGTCACTTTCAAAAAATGCTCTGATTTTTTCCGAGAAGATAGTCATTGCACTGATGCCGCCAGTCGCATGCCCAATCATAGGAATGGTGATATTTGTGGCTCCTTCAAGTGGTGTTGTAGTTGGAGGAACGATATTATCTAAATGCGACTTTATCGTGAGAACTTTCTTCCGATCGGAAGCCGAGAGTGTTTGTTCATTCGTATTCTCAAACAACAAGACTGAATCTTCAAATGCCGGGTACCCTTTGGCAGCTTGCTCAAGCGTGGGCGAAACGTTTTGGCCTTTCCTCAGTCTGCCACACACGTTTACTACACGATCTACCTTCTTTTTGCATGCGGTAAATGTATTGAGTACTGCACTTCCGCCGGCGCTTTGCCCTATGAGGCAGACTTTATACTCATTGTCAGAATATCTATCAATGAGTTGTTCTATCATTTTTTGCTTAGGTAGAAAGGTTTCTCCGGCTTTCCAGTGTGGTCGATGAATAACAAATTCGTATCCGAATTGGCGCCAAATGACAGGAAGGAAAGGAAAAAGGAGATTGGCAATGAGTTTATCATCAGCTAAGCCAGGGACGTAGATAACAACTTTCTTGCGCATTAAACACCATTATACTCAAACGTTTTCTCAATAATGATATGACTCTTTTATTAGACTAATTTTTTAGCAATTCCTGCTTGCATTTTGCCGAAAAAGCCTCCTCCCGTAGTCTCTCTCACATTGTCGGCAGCTTGTCGTTCTTCCTTGAGGGTCTTTTGTAGCGACTCAACTACTCGGTTCTCTTTCAGTTTTTGAGCGAGTTCTATCGCGCTTTCGTAAGCGCCAATTTCATAGTACTCCACTTTCAGGACGCTGCTTCTTACGATCATATCCCTTACGTGGGAATCAGAGGCTTCCTGAAGGTGTGTCTGGGCATCTTTCAGGAGGTAAGTGAGTCCCTGATCGTTCACATCGGTGAGGGTAAGACCTCGTGATTTGCCAACTTCTTCTAAGCGCTGTGTCTGCTCCTGGGTGATAAGTAAGTGTTCATTGAGAGTTCTTTTAAGTTGCACATCTGCGGCCGCATTCACCATAAGAGGGAGGGTTGAAATGAGCTGAGACTCCATACTGTGAAGAAGCTGAAGCACACGCTGCTGCAATATTGGAAAGGCTAGCTCAAAAGGCCATCGTGGGTGAGGCAAAAAATGGAAGGTTACATTATCCCGTCGGAATTGATATGTTTTTGTTACTTTCTTGTGTGCTGAGACC
>JAAXWV010000141.1 GCA_013334845.1 Candidatus Roizmanbacteria bacterium
TTTCAAACTAGCCAGATTCTTGCTTTATTTGCCCGGATTAATCTCCTGGTGGAAGGGCTATGCTACTATACTTGATCACTCTGGCAGATACTACATAAAAAGCACTCGGTGAATAGCCAGAGCATTAGCTTTTTCAACTCGATAGAAATGACAGAAAATAGCCAAAACGCTTAGGCTTGGATTTTGAATGTTTGAGGATGTGAAACTATAGGCATTTCACAGAAATTCCCTCTTTTGGAAGCATTATTAAGTTATAAAAATATTCTCTTTGTTTCGATGGTACTTCCAAAAGTCCAGCGCAATTGAGTTGACTTTGAACATTGGACGTATAAAACATAGTAATTTTAATCTTATACACTTTTTTATGGAGGCAAACAATGACGCTGAGTTTACCCACCCACGATGCCCTTGTCCAAGCCATGCAAGGTTTACCATCCACAAACAAATGGGATATCGTATGTTCCTACACGATTGATCAATTGAACTTGTTTCTGAAAGATCAATATGAGGCAGATAAACTTGCTAAAAAAATACCTCAGCTCAAATTTGATACAGATCTTCCTTATATAGGAGCAGCTACAATGACAGTGGACCTGGTATTTAGCGAACCCATTTTGACTTTTATTCTGGGGGATAGTCAAAATGCAGTGATAAGCATGCTTATAACAGATGGAACATTTAGCATTACTCCAAAGGATACGCAATTTCCTACAAGAGCGGGGAGTATCAAACCAAAAACATATAATCTTGTAGCCACCATCCCAATTAAAGCAATAACAGGTAATACTATTACTCCCCAAGGTCAAGTAATTATTTTTAAAAAGGATGAGGTAGCGGACAGTAGTATATATCTTCACTTTTCGAGCGCTGAAACGTCATATAGGTTTGACCCGCCACCAGAAGGGGAGAATGATAGCTATTTGAAGTTTACTCTAACTGAGCTAACAACATACTTTAAAACAAAAGTAAAAGAGGTTGATTATGCTCTTGCAAGAATAAATAATAGGCAACCGACGTCAGGATTGAATATTTTTACGCCCCAATCTTTTGTTTTTTCAGTTATGGGAGATAATGACTGCGGAGTATTGAGTCTTTACATTCAGACAGTTGAAAGTAATAATCCTCCCGGAAATACTCAGCCTTCTTTTCAACCTGGAGATAAAAGTATATTGCCTATTCCGTCTACCTATACCGCCAGCATTATCATTTCCTATGACCTTATTGTTAAATCGTTTCTGATACCTCAAATAAAAGCCGCCGGGTTTGATGTTACCATTACACCCGCAATAAGCGGGATTTCCGGAACACTGAACCTTGCTAAAGGCTTCATAGTAAAAACAAATCAAATCGATAATATATGGAATGAAGGCCCCATTAATTTTGAAATCGAGGTTAATGAGTGTGATTTTACTATCAACTCATTAAACCTTACTATAAAAGATAATGGCATACTTAGTTTAGTACAAACTGTGGCTAGTGATGTAAACTGGGAGATAATCAAAAATGATAAGTGGTCAACTTTTGAAAACTCTGTTAAAGGCTCTGCTACTGGAACGCTTAGTCTAAATAAACAGACTCAATGCCAGGTCAATAAAGACGGAACACTCGTGCTTGCAGATATAGATATTTCTGGATCGGATTTTACCCTTTCTATCACCGGAAGTTCCGGAGCATTTGGACTATCTATTAAAGACTCCTTTTTAAATCAAAAAATGAAAATTGAATATACTTCTAGCTTCCATATGGCCCTACATGGCTTTGACTTTTTTTTGGCTACAAATCTGCTTGCACCGGGGAAACAAATTATAGAGCTAGATGCAACAGTGGGAAGTGCAGTACCTCATGACTTTCTGATCGTTGGTAAAGTAGTCCAGAAACAACATTAAGAAACTCACCTGTCGTTCCATCTTACCGCATTGTCTGTGAAGCTTTGTTGATTACATATACTCTTATAAAGATAATTGAGACAATCGCCAGTTTCTGATCCATTACTCTGTATTGAACGATATAGGAGCAATCTTCCCTATCAAATCCGAGTATTTTTTTGAGTTTAAATTATTTGTTTTCATAAGAGAAGAGCGGAGAAAAGCCATGCCTACTGTGCAAAGGCCCGGAGTATATACTGCCATTTTTAATGCCGCAAGAACTATTTTTGCCAGACCTGGGGCACTTGACCCGTATTTCATAACAAGGAGCGAAGGCGAACCTTTGTACAGATATGTTGAATATTACAATACACAGCCGCAAATGGAAGCTGCTGTACGTACAATATTTACCCCACTTGCAGGTGATACAAATAACCGTTGGACTGGAAGTGATGGTGCAGGGCATGGATCACAAGGGCTCTATTTATCGGGAGAATTTATTATTGAAGGTCAACCTTTTCCAGAGTTGGAATATTACCAAAATATCCAACCGCTCAGCCCGCCCCAGGATATCGACTTTTTTAGGTATGAAGCAGGCCATAATCCAATTTGGCAGAGTAACCCGTCTCGGCAATTACGCACAATGTTCCTATTCAATCAAACTAGAGGGTTATCAGGAATAAATTTTAGCTTGCCTATGGATGTTGCTGACCATCCGCTTTTAACAGAAATATTAGAACAGGCTCAACATGATAACCCTGAAGCATTTCAGGCAGGAGACACCCTGAGAAATCTTTATATGTCTCCTGATGATGCAAGTTTTACTCGTGCGATTGGCAATGCCATTTTTGATAATGGCAGTGTTGAATTCTTTCAAACTACATCAGTACGTGATGCAGCTAGCTCTAATATTATCCTTAGACCAACACAGCATACTGCAGGTGGACAGCCCCAGGTTGATGATCTTCAGGCACAAGGTAGGACTACTTTTTTACTAGACGATAATGGGCATACCACAGGTTGTTATACAATCGATGATCTGATTTATAACTCTAGATTTGAGCAGGCAGCTTTAGGTAATATTCCGCCTCGAGAAGTATTCGCTAATTTTATTACCCCATATGAAACAACGATACAAAGCATAGTTACCGATAATGTAGATTGGGATGATACTATAGAAAGAATTGATCATTTTATTGACACCAATATTTCTCAAAAATTGGAAGAAATGGGTAATCCTTTTGTTACGGATCAAGGAATTGATGATTTAATAGATAATTTAGTAGCAAGTGATTTGAGCATTTCAATTTTTCGTGAATTGAGCACTTCTGTACTTTCTTCCTTAGCTCAATCTCCAGTTTTACTTGATCTTATCTGTAATATTGGCGTGGGAGGAGTACATAGTATCGTCGATGCTTTGATTGTAGTGCCGCGCTATGAAAGGCTTGTAAATCCACTTTTACATCAACCCAGTTCTTATCTGGAGGCGGTTGTCAGGAGGACTGTGCTAGAAAGAAAAAAACATTGGTTTAATGAAAATCAAGCTCGAATACAGCAGGCCCTGGCTGAAGTAGATACTGCAGCGACAGCGACAAGAGAAGAACTTGATAGAAAACAAACTGAATTAACAATAATAGAGCAACAACTACAACAAAATCCCAAATCCAGTGACATTCAAGAGCAAAAAAGGCAAATTGAAGAAGATATTCAAAAACTCGTTGATCAACAAAGCCATATCGAAGAACAAAGAGAAGAGACAGAAGCTCAAAGGCAAGAAGTCGAAAGAAATGCTGATGATACAACCGCTGAAATAGCAACCAATGAACAAGAAGCAAGATATATACGTACTAATATGTTTGATGGAGTGTAATACCTTATGACCCCAATAACTGACCTGACATTATTGACGCAATCGCTGGAACAATTCCAAAAGATAACAATTGACGACAAATTAATTTTCATCAGTGTATTAGATAGTTGGCAAATCGATGACAATACAGGATTTTCAAGTGGCCAAATTGGTATTGAGAATGACTACACTGGCAAGTTAGTATATATTTTTGCTGAGAACCTACTGATAGCAACATCAAATCCCGTCAAATTTAAGGGAGGTAGTGTTTCAACTTACTCCATGACCGTACACGGAGAAGGAATATTCGATGTTTCAGGAAATGCAGGAAAAGGCTCTTTAAAGAATTTGGATCCAAAAAAAAATGGTGAAAATGGAACAGCTGGAGAGAACAGTGGAAATTTAAACCTCTATTTGGAATTAGCAGGTATTGAAAACCCTTGCTTTAGGGTGGTAGCCAGGGGTGGTAAAGGTGGCGCAGGACAAGATTGTCCTGATATTCCAACTAGCAAGGAAACTGGCGATGGGAGTATCGGTGGTAATGGGGGTAACGGTGGTA
>JAAXWV010000142.1 GCA_013334845.1 Candidatus Roizmanbacteria bacterium
AATTATTTCCTGATGTATATGATCGTTTGCGTCACCCAAAATATCCCTTTTCCGATTATTATATGGGGGCGGGAAATGGAGGATTGGAGATACCACTGACGAGAGATTTCATCACCTTAAAAGGAGTGGCGGAAAATATAAATATATATTGTCAAGACGCTCTTTCTTATATGCGTGACCGGTTCTATGAAATGACCAAAAAAGCACAACTTCACGAACGCGTTAAAGAGTACCAGGTATATCCTTTTGAGAGTCCAAATTGTACGCTTCCCGATGCTGATTTTGCTTTATCTTCTCATGTCTGGTACTACATTTCAAACTGGAAAAATGTAAAACCGAAACAAAATACTCTACTGAAGTTTGTGAAATCAATTAAGAAAAAGAAAGGTGTTGCACTCATTACACTCCAATCACGGGCGAGCGATCGATATCGACTGCGGTCTCACTTTCTCAATGAATTTGTCGGACAGAAGGAAGAAGTTGGTGAGCATATATCTACAGAATTACTTCAGTTGGGAATAAAGCACGACGCAATTCCGATGGAAGCACACATTAATGTCAGTTCCTGCTTCGTTAATGACGCCTTTAACCCCAATGAAGAAGGAAAGCTCCTCCTGTCTTTTATCATTCGGGATTCGTGGGATGACCAGCCGGTATACATTAAAGAACAAGTTTCGCGTGATTTAGAAAAAATTGTTGCGAGAAACGGAAAAACGGAGATGATCTTAAGAGATCTGTATATTTGGATTCCTGCTGAAAAGTAGCATGATCAGGGCTGATACTTCTTTAAAAAGAGATTCTTTACCGCTTCAACCAACATAAGATAGGTACTTATAAGAATGGCGAGAATAATAAAATAAGCGGGTGGAGGTGCTATGAAACCGAGCTGTTGAGCAAAAGGACTAAATGGGATTGCTATTCCGAGAGATACCATCCCTAAGCAAGTAATAATGAGCCATTTAGACGGGTGGCTACGGAAAAAAGGAAAGCGGCTAGTTCTGATAACAAAAACCACGAGAATCTCTGTAGCTACCGACTCAATAAACCAGCCTGTTTGGAACAAGGTGCCTCGTGCATGAAAAAAATAGAACATAATGCCGAATGTAGCAAAATCGTAGAGAGAGCTAAGTGGGCCAAAAAAAATCATGTAGTTACGGATGAAATTAATATTCCAGTGGCGGGGTTTAATGAGGGCTTCTTGATCTACATTGTCGCTCGGTAGGCTCAGCTGAGAAAGATCGTATAGACCGTTTGTAAGAAGAATTTGGAGCGGTGTCATAGGGAGAAAAGGAAGAAGAAAAGAAGCACCGGCAGCGGAAAACATATTGCCAAAATTTGAGCTCGTTCCCATGAGGATATATTTAATCGTATTACTAAATGTTTTTCTCCCCTCAGTGACCCCGTCAGCTATTACCCCCAGGCCCTTTTGCAGGAGTACAATCGAAGCGGCGTCTTTAGCCACATCGAGAGCGGTGTTCACCGAGATCCCTACATCTGCTGAGTGCAGTGACGGGATATCATTTATGCCATCTCCCATATAGCCAACAGTGTGTCCTAGTTTTTGTAATGTCTGAACGATGCGCAGCTTCTGGTCGGGAGAAACCCGGGCGAATACATTTGTGGAACTAACCACTTGTTCAAACTGATGGTCGGAGAGAGATTCAAGCTCTGAACCGGTCATCACCCCTTCAACTTTCATACCTACGTCGTCACATACTTTACGGGCAACAATTTCATTGTCTCCGGTTATAATCTTAGTTTGTACATTGAGCGCATGCAGTGTATCAAGGGCTTCTTTTGCGCTTTTCTTAGGAATATCTAAAAATGTAATATAACCTTCATATTGCAACTCGGCCACATCGTCCCAGTCATACGCGTTGCGATGAGGTAATTTGCGTGAAGCTATTGCAACGATGCGGTATCCTTGTGCGTTGAGTGATTTAAAACGGTCAAGAAGCTTGTGTTTATAGTGTAGTGGAGAACAATGATCGAGAATTTCATCAGGAGCACCTTTGACAATTAGATATGTTTCCCGCTGGCGAGAAATGATCGCGTAACTCATTTTTCGGTTGTAATCAAATGGCTCTTCTTCGAGCTTTACCAGTGTTTTGTCAGGTATGTATCCATTTTTCCTAGCATATTCCCATACCGCCATATCAATACCATTCACACCAATCTTATGTGAAGAAGTGACGTTGTTGCATGCGAGTGCTAGTTGCATGATGTGAGGATCTTTTTCTTCTTTCACATCAATAAAGTCAACTACCTGGATAGTTCCTTCGGTGAGAGTCCCTGTTTTATCGGTACAGAGAATGTCCATGTTCCCGAGATTTTCAATCGAGATAAGCTGCTTAACGACTACGTGTTTCTTAAAGAGCTTATTAGCTCCATGCGAGAGACTTACGGTGATAATGACCGGTAAGAGCTCTGGTGTGAGGCCAACAGCAATGGCCAACGCAAATAGGAGTGATTCCAGAAAAGGTCTCCCCAAGAAGGTATTAATACCAAATAGTCCGAGGGTTAGGAGGAGAATCACCTTTACGATAAGATTACCAAAACCACTAATTCCCTTTTGAAACTCAGTAGTAGGTTTCAAAAACGTAGTGCTCTTGGCAATTTTACCGAACTCAGTATCTTTTCCGATGCGAAATACCACCCCTTTCGCCACCCCACTCACAATACTCGTTCCCATAAGCGCTAGGTTACGAGGTGCAGTTGAGCTCTTATGGAGGAGCGGCTCACAATCTTTGTATACCGGATGAGATTCGCCTGTGAGAGCAGATTCATTGATTTCGCAGTCCTTAGTTTCAATGAGTCTAAGATCGGCAGGCACTATACTACCCGGTGCCAACAGAACAATATCTCCTATGGTGAGGTGAGAAGCAGGAATCTCGGTCTTCACATCCTGGCGAAGTACCAGAGCAGTAGGGGAGATTTTTTTGAGAAGATGGTCAATAGTTCGTTCGGCGCTATATTCATTCCACCATCCAAGTACGACACTCAATAGTATCATCCCAAATATATAAAATGAACTCACCTGTTGGCCAAGGAGATATGCAACGGTAGTAGCCAACACCAATATCATAAGGAGAGGGTTGCCGGTGAGCTGACGGAAAAATATAGCAAATGTATTAATTTTCTTTTTATGGATTGTATTGAGTCCAAATAGTGCTTGCCGTTTTTTTACCTCCGATTCACTCAAGCCAGCGTAAGAAGTTTCCAATTTACTAAGGGTATCATCAATAGTTAAATGACTCATATCAATAGTAGGGGTTTGGATGACGAGCATATACTATTTATAGCAAATGCAGCTGAATCTTGACAGGCGATGTATGATTTAGCTACCATTACGGTGTGAAAGAACAGGTTGAGATCGCACAATTAGAGACAGAATGGGGGGTTGTGTACGCATTATTCACTGTGAAGGGTCTGTGCTGGCTCGGCGAGAGTAATACGGCGGGAAAACAATGGGCAAAAGCTCATCTGGCAAATCCGAGCTTCAGTGAAGCTAAACAGGAGAAACGGGAGCAACTATTCTCCCAAATAAAAACGTTTTTAAACGGAACTTGCGATTCCTTTTCAATTCCCTATGATCTTCGAGGGACTACCTTTCAGCAATCTGTATGGCAAGCACTTCTTACAATCCCGTATGGTCAGACTCAAACATATGCAGCAGTGGCCAAATATATTCATAAACCACGAGCTGTCCGGGCAGTGGGGAGCGCATGTCGAAAAAATCCGCTCCCGCTCGTGATTCCGTGCCACCGGGTTATCTCATCTCGTGGTATCGGAAACTATTCAGGAGTGCTAAAATCAAAAAAAGAACTCCTTCAACTTGAGGCTATCAGTTGCACTTGTCGCTAGCCAAATCTTCCTCGCTGTTGAGAGAGAGGCGTATGTTTTAGCTTGTTACAACATTGCGTATGAAATATGTATGGAGAATAGCACTATTGTAGTCCATTTGCTAATATTAACGACTGTTATCTGTTTATTGTAACAAGCCAAATACTTAATATTGATGTAATTTTACCAACTATAGTTGAGGATTAGTACTTTAACTCGGTGTAGACTACCAAGCGATGTGAATAGTTATGAGTAGTCTGATTAAACCAACCGGTACAAGTAATAAGGTTGAGTTGTGCGTGTGGCGACTTTCCAAACACTCGTCCGAGAGGGACCTGATCGAACGGATATATTTGTATGTTCACAACCTCATAAGTATACAATCGACCGGTTTCGTCTTGAGCTTGTACTATGTCGCCCGCTTCAA
>JAAXWV010000143.1:0-2258 GCA_013334845.1 Candidatus Roizmanbacteria bacterium
AATATATGATGGAATCTCGAGTGTCTTAGTAAGTGGTGAGGATGCTAACCATGTATTAAGCTGTAAAGACTGCACGGGGATACCGAGATTAGCTTGTAGTTTTTCGTCCAATCCCTGCAGCACACAATTATAGTTAAAAGCTTCTATTTGCTTTATTTCAATCCCGTTTTTGTCTTTACACAGAACAATAAACTTTTCTATCTCAGAAACAAGTTCTTTCATGATGGGTTGGGTTATTTTATCAACCTGGTAGGATCCATTGGGATTTAAACCGATTGACTTTAAGATCTCCATACACTGTTGATCCGACAAATTAAGATTTACTTTTATATCGCGGAGGAATAATTCAAGTCCGATCTTAAATGTGCGAGACATAGTGATTAGGGAAGTAGTCCCATCAACAAGGTATATAGAGCTATTGCCAAAACCGAAATTGAATATCACCTTATGTCCACCAGAATAGTGAATTACATCTGAATACAACCTTCCAATGGCACTCAATTCATTTTCTAACGTCTCAGGAGTCAAACTCGCCATAGTTAAGGTTTTTTCAATCTGATTGACCAGTTTTTTGGGAGTCGCAACGATAAGTATAAGCAGTTTCTTAGTCTTAGCATCTTCGTGCAAGATTTCCAGATCAATAGCTGTATCATCAATAGGCATCGGTATAAATTCGTCAGATTGATACTTGATTGCCGCTAACAGCTCTTTTTCTTTTAACTTCGGCATTTCTACGATCTGAGAAAAAGTAAACTCGTCAGGAATGACTACATGCACATTTCTTTTTTTTATTTTAAGTTTATTATATAGCTGGATTATAATCTCCGCCTGCTTCTCTATTATCTTCTCGTTTTCGTTTTCATAAAAAAAAGGTACCGTGTCTGCCATGCCTGCTGTAAGCAGTTCTATACTACTGCCTTCCAGCTTAGTATCACAGATCCTGGTAGAATGTTGACTAATGTCCAAAGAAAATCCTATGTCGCTCATATAATATAGTATTCAAAATAATAGACGGCAAGTCAAGCCCGAGACGTATTATTGCTTATCCCTTAACTGTGTTCTGGTCTGGTAGACGAGACTTACCCGGTCTTTCGTGCTATTTGTTTTATAGGTTACCGTAAAAGATACTGTAATTACCGGTTGCGAAAAAAGCGTCACTCGCTCGCAAGATAATGATAATCCGCTTATTTCAACTCTATTACTGGATAAAATTGTCGACTTTGTGCTTACGCCACCCACGAACGTCAAGTCGGAGACTAGACGCTTATTTCCATCTATATAATAGTTTATTTTATTACCTATTACATTATTTCCTCCATTTTTATCACCAAAATAGTTGACATTACTTTGTGTATTTACCGCATTGCATACCTCATTATTTGTATCTATTGCCGTAGATCCAACAGGAACCAGATGAATGGTGCGCATCTCATTTTTAAGTTGATTTTGGATATAGTTCGAGATACTGTCACCCTGTCTTTTAATTTCATAAAGAGCCATAATACGCAATTGCTGCTGTACGATGACGAATACAGTTGCAAAAATTGCCGGGATAAGGAGTCCTACGATACCAATAGATACCATCACTTCTAGCAAAGTAAACGCTTTTCTCATACTATTACTCCCAAATGGATAAAGTTGCATTAATTGGGACGCTATACACGCTGCCTCCCTCTCTCCAGTTGACGGATATAGCCACCTGTATTTGACCGCTATTCTGTTGGATTAGTGTGGCAGTTCTTCTATATATTACAGGAGAAAGACCATCAATCCCTGTGTATCCACAGGAGCTCACCCCCGGAAAGTCAACTAAACTACCGGGCGTAGAATTAAAACAGTAGGGGTTTTCACCTCCGTTTATCGTTTTTTCCATAAAATTATCCCAATCGGTTTCTTTATATGCTCGAATCCATTCAAGGAGGTCTTCAGCATATCGACTGGCAATTATCCTGTGTTCATTAACCTTCATATTGTGGAGCGACACAGTAGTTACAAACATTGCAGACACAAAAAAAATACTTAATATACTTACAAAAACAAGCACCTCAATTAATGAAAAACCTGACTTATGCATAGTTAACATGAGATTTTCGAACCTACTTCTACAACGCCTGATGAATAGATTATTACAGGAATGCACTTATTTATACCACGAGACTGTACAGTTATAGATATTGATGTTCCTGCTATATTTGTACTGCCCGGCGAAGAATTGAATTGAAAACTAGCGCTATCCTTTACAAAAATTCCTGACGCGA
>JAAXWV010000143.1:2268-4255 GCA_013334845.1 Candidatus Roizmanbacteria bacterium
GGCTGACAAGCACAATGGCAATTTCTTTTTCAGATACTGCTGAACACGAACTACTACAGCATTTATTTATTTGATAAGAGTTCGTACCGTTAAAAATGAATTGATATCCATTAAAACTAGTGCAACTACCTGCGTCATACGTGAAAGCACGCTTTTTATAGAGTTCCAAAGTGTCGCGTAAACGTTCAGTTTCAGTTTCAAGCAATTTATTTTGAGAAAAATCCCCATAATAAGCGAGGCCTATTCCAGAAAAAAGGGCAATCATCACAAACACGACAAGAAACTCTACGATAGTAAAACCGTGCTTGAATCGGATAAATCTGCTTTTTTTCATATACTTTAAAAAAGATTAAAGCTTACCATAAGGTGTAAGGCAGTAATTGCAAGCAACGCCGTTTTTGCATCCGGTCAATGAACATGTGTTTGTTGCAGGAATCACCTCTAAATATGCTCCGATAGTGTAGGTAACACATGGTGTTACTGACGTTCCATCACAACTACCGCCGGAAGAACTTACTGGCGAATACGCGTAAGATAGATTAGTGCATTTAGGGTCGTGAGGGTTCGTTTGAAGATAAATGGCCGTTCCTTCACTAATACCGCTCGCTGAACTGCAAGAAACATCAACATTGGCAGGATAGCTGTTATTAGTGTTATTGCTTTTATACATCTCAAGTGCTGCTCGAATTTGTTCAATATCCGCCTTTCTTCGACTGTCACGCGATTGCTTACTGAATTGAGCATATGAAACTGCCCCAATAGCTGACATTAACCCTATGATCGTTACAACAACTAGTATTTCAATAAGAGTAAATGCTTTATTCATAGTTATTGAGAATTGGACAGACAGTAAGTGGCAGTTGTCTCTGCTTCAAATGGACGGCCGCTTGCCTGATTTGGAACGCAAATTGTATAATCAACTCCATCACCTGTAGAATCCATCGTGTAGCTTAGGCTCTTGAGAGGCTCCAATGGCGTATTTGATAAAATAACCGAACTCGGGCTGCTACAAGATATTGAAGTTGGAACGGTTTTGGATGCCCCTGGAGTAGGATATACGCTTCCGCATATAGCATAATACTGTTCTAGGGCATTTTGGATTGTTTTTAGATCTGACTTACGCTTACTATCGCGGGATTTTTTTTGCGCAGTAGAATAAGAGACGGTACCAAGTGCAACGAGTATAGCAATTATGCCTATAACGACTAATAACTCCATGAGAGTGAATCCTTTTTTGATATTCATAATAAAAGTAAAAGTTTTAATCCTGAGTGACTACGTAACATCGTGCTGTTGCCAAACATGCACTACACGCCGTCGAACTTGAACATAAGATTGAGTCGGTATCGCCGGTGTTTTCCAGACAAGCACACATCGCGTAAGTCATAGTATTTGAATCAAAGGAGTATCCATAAGATCGTCCATTCGTACTATTCTGAGGGTACGACGGATCACCGGGAAATTTTGTCATAAAAGCCACAGTTCCTGGCTGCCATTTTGATCCTATCGCCGGGACTGAATTAACTAAAGGATAGGTCTGGAAATCCTGTCTGTATAGCTCCATAGCTTTTTGAATCTGCCGAAGATCACTTTTACGCTGAGCATCACGAGCTCTTTCACGAGCTGCCATAAAGTTGGGAATAGCCATTGCAGCCAACCCTCCGATAATGGCAATTACTACCAGAAGCTCAATTAATGTAAACGCTTTTTTCATAATATTCTTGATCATCGGTGTCGTGTTGGCTCTTTTGAGATATTTGCCAACAACTTGGAATAGGAATTTTTTCGGAATGTCCGATCTCGGCGATTCGCTGGTGGCTTGACCTCGTGGCGAAGAGCGGCGTCCGGTACCTGCTGATCATTCCGAACGATGGCGACGTGACAAAATCCTCGAAAGTGTCGAATTCGATGATCTCAGTGGGCCGTAATATCCGGCCCGCGATCTCGGTGATTAGTCACACAAGCGCGGATCGGATTCTCAAGACAA
>JAAXWV010000144.1 GCA_013334845.1 Candidatus Roizmanbacteria bacterium
TTCGGCGCCAAGCTTCTGAAACTCACTATTTCCGGAGACAAAGTCAGTCTCGCAGAGTAACTCAACCATAGCAGCAACTTTCTTATTGTGATGGACGTAGCTGAAGATACCGCCTTGAGAAGTCTCACGGGTTGATTTTTCGGTAACTTTTTCCGCTCCCCATTCATTCAGTTTCTTTTTTGCAGCTTCGATATTGTTATCAGTTTCATCGAGAGCCTTTTTGCACATTGCAAACGACACGCCGGTTTCTTCACGAAGTTGTTTGAGTTTTTGGATATCTGCCATAGTATTTATTGTAACTTATTTTTTCCCCTCGACGTAGGCATTGACAAGTTCAGTGAGGATGTACTCAACCACAACTGAAGCATCGTCGTTGGCAACGATGGGGTACTTGACCAGCATCGGATCAGCGTTGGTGTCAACGAGACCAACAACGGGAATATTGAATGAAGTAGCTTCATCAATGGCATTTTTCTCCTTGCGGATGTCAATCACGATCATTATGTCTGGTTTTTTATCAAGAAGGAGAAGACCACCATAAAACTTCGTGAGCCGTGAAATCTTTTTATCAATCTGTGTGCGTTCATGTTTAACATATTTTTCCCATTCACCGGTTGTTTTTTCTTCCTGCAATTTACGAAGCTGATTGACGTTTTTGATGATGGTATCGAAGTTGGTTAACAACCCGGGAAGCCATTTGGTGGTGACGGAAGGAATACTGTTGGTCTTGCAGAGCTCAGCAGCAAACTGGGCAGCTACCTTTTTGGTGGCGACCAGGAGAATGGACTTTCCTTCTTTTGCAGCCTCGGTTAGGGCATTTTTTGCATGTTCAAGTTCTTTTACGGTAAGCGACAAATCAATTACAGATGCTCCGTTTATCATTTTGTAAACGTGTTTTTTTGCTTTCGGGTGTAGCCGATTTTTCTTGTGACCCAGATGAGCACCAAGGTTAAAAAGGGTTTCTACTTCCTTCGTTTGTGAAGCGGTTAGGGTTGTTGTATCAGTCATAGGTGAAATTGTATCAACAAGGTCGAAATTTTGCAAGAGAAAGAGAAAAAGAAGCGGCTCAGGCCTTGTTTTTCCCAATTTCAGATGGTAATCTTGAGTCTATGGGAAATAAAACAGCCTCAACAAACCAAAAATACGCATTGCTCAGTGTTTTTGATAAGACAGGAATTGTCGAGTTTGCCCAGAAGTTGTCGGTGCTCGGCTATGCTATTGTTTCGACCGGAGGCACGGCAAAAGTACTCACTGAAAATAATATTAAAGTCGTGCCTATTCAAGAGGTGACAGGAAATCCGGAAAGCTTCGATGGGCGAATGAAGACAATCAGTTTTCAGATTGAGTCGGGCATTTTGTATGACCGCACCAATCCTTCTCATGTAAAGCAGGCGGAAGAGCTGGGAATAAAGCCGGTTGATATGGTAGTTTGCAACCTCTACCCTTTTGAAGCTGCTGTTAAAGATGAACATGTTACACTCGATGTAGCCATTGAGAATATCGATGTTGGCGGTCCGACTATGGTGCGATCGGCGGGAAAGAATTTCAAAAATGTTCTGGTTGTGGTAGATCCTGCCGACTACTCTCCCCTGGCAGAGACGCTCGCTTCGGGTGATGTTCCTTTTGAAGAGCGGCGACGATTGGCGGCAAAAGCCTTTGGACACCTTTCATTCTATGACTCTCAAGTAGCTCAATACCTTCGCACAGAAACTTCATATCCTGTCGAAATAACCTTACCGGGAAGAAAAACCATCGATCTGCGTTATGGAGAAAATCCTCATCAGCCGGGAGCAGTGTATATGGAACCCAATACTAATTCTCCGTTGAAAAATCTCACAAAACGTGCTGGACGTGAGTTGTCGCTCATTAATGTAACTGATATTAATGCAGGTCTGGAAGCGGTACGTCTGTTTGCCGAGCCAGCGGCTGTTGTGATTAAACACAATAGTCCATGTGGAATAGCCGTGGGAAGTACTGCAAAAGAAGCGTTGGATCGGGCTATTCAATCGGATCCGGAGTCGGCATTCGGAGGAATTATCGTTCTCAATAAGCCGATGGACCGGGCAGCAGCCGAGATGATAGGCGCCTTTAAAGATGAAACAAAAGGAAATATGGATATTGTTGCCGCTCCTGCGATAGATGAAGAGACCGTCACTTATCTTAAAACACTGCGCAAGACAATGGGAATCTATACCTTCGGTGAGATACCAGCTAAGCGCACACAGCCGTACAATATCAAATGGATTGACGGCGGATATATTTTGCAGGCACATGATGATGGTATTGAAGAATCGTTTGCTGATTGGAAGGTAGTCACAAAAATTCAGCCTACTCCGGAACAGATGAAACAGATGCAGGTCGCCTGGAAATTTATCTCGCGGATTCGTTCAAATGCCATCCTGGTAGTCGACAAAACAATCCCGATGACGCGCGGTATCGGTTCGGGGCAGACTTCACGGGTACGATCAACTAAACTAGCTCTTGAACAAGCCGGTGAATATACTAAAGGCGGCATCCTCGCCAGTGACAGCTTCTTCCCTTTTGATGATTCAGTCAAGCTTGCCGTGAAGCACGGGATAGCGGCTATTGTGCAGCAGGGAGGGTCAATAAACGACAAACTCTCGATTGCGGCGGCTGATGAAGCGGGAATTCCGATGGTATTAACCGGTCGGAGAGCCTTCTGGCACTAAAGAATGAGAGGTTTCCCCTTCCCTGGCTGATATGCGGAGGGCGTGACTGCTATAGTGTTTAATGTTGGTTGGCCGTCGATATGTGATGTACTAATGTTTAAAAATATCCACTCAATAATGCTGTCGAGAAGATTCGCTGCCGAATTTATTTCTTGAGGAGTCCGTATTGACGATGGCAAGAGAACCTTGAGTTGCTGAGTAGCAAGTAGGCGATGTTCACGAATGTATGACTTGAGTATAGGATCAAGTATCCGATTTTCCAGTAACTGTGTATTCCCCAAAACAACTCCAATTCGGTTTCCACGCATTTTATCCTGTTCTCGATATGCTGCGACAAGGTTTTTATCATATCGGGATTCTAACTCTTTGGTGAGTCTTCTTCTCGTGTTGTGAAATATGTATGGCATCTGGAGCCATGGTGAGTTGAAAAAATCAGCCATAACACCTATGTTTTTATGAGCTGAATCCGGCTTATCAAAGAGAGCATGGGAATAGGGAGATAGTTCATAATAGAGATGGCCGCCATAGCGGGGCACAATACCAAATAACCCATTTATGTAATCGGTGAAACCGTGCACTGTTTTAGGTGAAGGTGATTCTTGTTCAGATAAAGTAGGAAATGGCTTAAAGATAGTTTGTTCTATTTGATCTTCCAGTTCTGCTATTTCTATCCTTTCCAGTTTGAGCAAAATATCCTGCTTACGGTTCGCGTCTCCTGAAAGGGATTGTCCGTTTTTCCCTCTTTGAATAAGTCCAATAGGACTAGAAGCAAATTGATCAATTTCTCGTTCCAGGTCGGCCAAACTCTTCACCGATGGAAGACGGAAATAGGGTGAAACTGACTCTTTGCGATGCGTTGTGGGCTGCGTTTCGGCAAGGGCTAACATATTACCCTATAGTATAACACTAAATTCTTACAAAAGATTAATTTTCATTTAATCTGTAAGTCATTTAGTTCTTCTGGACAACGCTTTGGAGATATTCACGGAACTCACCGCTAATCTCTTCGTGGCGTAGAGCAAAATCAACAACCGTCTTCATATATTCAAGCTTATTCCCGGTGTCATAATACTTCGCATTCTGGACTTCCAATAGATAGACTGGTGTACCCGATTCCTTTAAGATATTGATAGCATCAACGAGCCATAGTTCTCCACCCTTGCCAGGTCTCAGTGACTTGAGTGCTGGAAAGATCTCCGGAGGAAGAATATAGGCTCCCAACATAGCGAGATTTGATGGTGCTTCATCGGGCTCTGGTTTTTCTACTATTCCTTTGATTTTAAAAACGTGGTCATCTCCTGATACTGGCTCGATATCGGCTACACCATAGCGTTTCAGGTCTTCTTTTTTATTGATGCGAACGCCTGAGATTACAATGCCTCCAAGTTTTTCATAGACCGCTTTCATTTGGGCGAGTCGGGGCGGATTGGAATAGATGAATTCGTCACCCCACATAACGGCAAAGCTTTCGTTTTTAACTATAGTTTCTGCGGCTAAAATAGGAGTGCCGTTTCCGTACGGGCCCTTCTGACGAACGTATATAAAGTTTGCCA